>SMDP01000146.1:1733-11122 GCA_012911965.1 Geitlerinema sp. P-1104 | reverse complement strand
AGATGTCCGTAGGGGCGTACCCTTGTGGTCGCCCTCCTCGGTGTCGGATGTATAGCAAGCATTTCGAAAAATGGTATGAGATCATCGTCCTTTGGGGCGGATAAGCCCCAAAGGAAATTCCGTCGGACTTAAATCACTAAATCCTCCTCACCAGAAACAATTTCAGGAGTAGAACGACGTTGGAATAGAGCCACACCAAAAGAAATCACACCAACCCGTCCAATAAACATCAAGCCAATAACAACCAGTTTTCCTCCCACCGTTAGATCCTCAGTAATGCCTCGGGATAATCCCACCGTTCCTAAAGCAGAAGCCGCCTCAAAAATAACATCTTCAAAGGATTGGTCTTGCAGCAAGAGTAACAAAGTCGTCCCCAGACAAAAGGCAAAGAGATAGAAAACAACTGTAGAAAACGCAGAAAGTAAGCGATGTAAAGGAAGACGTCGCCGGAAAAATGTAATGGAGTTACTTCCTCGTAATGATGCCCAGACAGTTGCTAAAGCAGCAGCAACAGAGGTTGACTTGAGTCCTCCTCCCGTCCCCGAGGGAGACGCTCCCACAATCATTAGCAAGAGAATGACGAAAAGACCCGCTAAACTCAATGAGTCAATAGGATGAGTATTAAAACCCACTGTTGTTAAAGCGGTCATGGCTTGAAACCAAGCAGCTAAAATTCGTTCCCAAACCCCTAAATCTTGTAAAGATGAGTCAAAAACCAGCAGAAATAAAAATCCTAGAATCAGTAACAGACCTGTGAAAGTTAAAATGACCCGTGTACTGAGTGTTATCTGACGTTTATGACCTCGAATAGTTTGCCAGAAGTCTGAAACAACCAAGAAACCAATGGCTCCAAATAAACTCAAACCAGTTATGACAAAATTAACACCAAATTGACCCCTGAAATCTTCTAGGCTATTTGGGAAAATACTAAAACCTGCGGTGCAAAATGCTGAAACAGAATGAAATATTGCTCGCCACAAAGAAAGCTCTAAACCCTGAAGTCGAAACAAGATATAGAGACAAATCACTCCAATTGCTTCTATGATTAGGGTGAAAATGATAGTGTGGCGGATAAAATCCCGGAACTCAAAGCCTTCTGGCAGAGAAAAAACAGAATTTCCAACTCGTTGTCGGACATAAGAGATTGGATTTTTGCTCGCAATTAAGACGAAAGAACCAAGGGTCATATATCCCAGTCCTCCGACCTGAAATGCCAGTAGGATGATCAATTCACCAAAGAAGTTGTAGGCTTCTGGCGTGTTGACAGTGATCAACCCAGTTGTACTGACTGCCGAAGTTGCAATGAAGAGATTATCTAAGAATGAAATGGGTTCATCTTCCCAACTGAAGGGGAGACAAAGGAGAAGGGTTGCCACAGCGATATAGAGGCTATATCCCAACAAAATAAGTCGTAGCGGATGGGAATAGCCCAGACGAGTGAAAACCCTGGAAAAGCGAGATTTATTCACCTTTAATTTAGGCTCCTGTTAAGTCATGTCGTTGTGTGACGAAAACAGTAGAACGAACTATGCCAGGACTATCAAAATATGTTTAAAATTATACATGGTTTAACTAATTTCCATCCAATCAGCCTGAACTGGGACGACGCACCGGAATCTTGAGAATAAACTCAGTCCCTTGCCCCAACGTCGAGTGACATTCAATCGAGCCTCCATGCTTATCCACCACAATCTGGCGACAAATCGACAACCCGAGGCCCGTTCCTTGGCCCACCTGTTTCGTCGTAAAACTGCGCTCAAAAATGCGCGATCGCACCGTCTCCGACATCCCCCGGCCATTATCCCCCACACGGACGATCGCCCAAGTTTCATCCTCCGACAACTCCGTCGTCACAGTAATCAGATTCGGCTGTTCCTGCAAAAGTTGGTAACTCATGCCCTGGCTCGTCTCCTCCAGAGCATCAATGGCATTAGCAATCAAATTCGTAAACACCTGATTTAACTGTCCAGCGAACGCCTGTACCTCCGGCAAAGAACCATAGCGGCGAACCACCTCAATCGTCGGGCGTTTCGCATTCGCCTTAAGGCGATGTTTGAGAATCAAGAGCGTACTGTCGAGGCCATCATGGAGATCATAGCGAACCGGTTGATCGCGATCGCTACGAGAGAACGTCCGCAACGCCTTACTAATCTCACGAATGCGATCCACCCCCACCTGCATCGAGGACATCAACTTAGGAGCATCCTCCAACAAATACTCCAAATCCACCTCCTCAGCATGATCTACAATCGCCTCATCCGGCTCAGGCAGGCGATCGCGATAAAGTTGTAAATGCTCAATCAAATCCCGAATATAATTATCCGCCAGAGTCAAATTCCCCACAATAAAGCCCACCGGATTATTAATCTCATGAGCAATCCCCGCCACCAACTGGCCCAACGCCGACATCTTCTCACTTTGAATCAACTGATGATTCGCCAGATCCAACTCAGCCAGAGAGCGTTCCAACTGTTGCGCTCGTTCCCGTTCCCGGCGTTCCGAAGCCTGTAAACTCTCATAGAGCGTAGCATTCTCAATCGAAATTGCCGCCTGAGAGCAGAGTAAGCGTAACAAATCCAGCCGTTCCCGAGTAAACGCCCCCACCGTCAAATTATTTTCCAAATACAGCACCCCCAGTAACTTCCCTTGCCGTTCAATAGGCGCACAGAGGAGCGATCGCGGACGATACTGTTGAATATAGGGGTCATTCGCAAAACGTTCCGTCGTACCCAGACGGCCCATCAACTGACTCGCCGCATCATCTAACGCCACCGCCTCCCGTCGCCGAGCCACATAGTAAATCAGCGAATGGGGCAAGTGCTGACACTGTTCCAAGGGCAATCCCTGACGAACCGTCACCTGTTCCGTCGTCACCGTTCCCACCGCTTCGACAAATAACGGCGGTACATCACCGGGAGCCATCTCAAACTCTTGCAACCCCGTCAAAATCAGAAATCCCGTTTGCGCCCCAGCATTCTCCAGAACAATCTCAATCAACTTTCTCAACAACGACTCCAAGACAATCTCACTAGAGAGAGCATGAGTCGCCTTAATCGCCGTCACCCGATCTAACATCTCCCCCGTCGACAACTGCACCGACGTTTCCAACATCGTTTCCAGAGGGGCCTCCGCCAGAGTGGCATTAAGGGGATCACTCCAGGTTTGATCCAGCGATGGCGTCAACCCTTGGGGACTCGGGAAGCGGCGCACCTTCGCCACCGCGCCCCAAATTTGATAATGACGTTCTGCCCCTTGTAGATAGACATGAGCGATGGTTCCTCGTCCCGCTAGGCGATAGAACATCGCCGCCTGTTCATGGGCCAACGCCGCATCAAACCAGCGGCCATAGTCCTTCGCCGTCGCGATCGCCCCATCATAATGTTCCATCGCCAGCAACACCTCACCCCGCTGCTGGCATAACTCCGCCTGCACCAGCAAAAACAGAGATTGGAAATTCTCAGGAACCCGTTGCGCCAACAGCCCCAGGCGATCGCCCTGGGCCTCCACCTCTTGGATTGCCCCAGGGGACAGAGGAACCCGCAAGCGAGCCAAAAGTTGATACGCCAACTGATAGCCCCCATCCACCAACCCCAAACTAATCGAAGACTGACGTTGGAGAGTGCGCGCCGTCGCCACCGGCTCATCCCACTCTCCAAAGAGCAGTTCCCAGAGGAGAGTCACAAGAGTTTGCCAATACTGAATTAGGGATTGCTCCGGGGACGTAGAAGCCAACAAATGTTGATAGGCCTCCTTCCCAGCCGACTTCTCCCCATCTGCCATTAAGCGTCTCAGAAACGGCTGCCAAATCTGAGCCATCACCAACCCCAAACGAGGATAGGTTGCCTGTAAACTGGCGATCGCCATCTCCTGTCCCTGTCGCGTCGCCGCCAAGGTCGGTTCTCCCCAAAACAACTGGCTGCAATAGGATAACGCTCCCTGAACCAACGCCCCGGAGCCAGTTCCCTGTTCCCGAGCCATAACGAACCCCTGTCGCAACGCCGGTAACGTCTGAGAGAGGGGTTTAAACCAAGGTTGAACTCGCGCCGCCAAGAGAATCTGCACCATCGTCGCCATCTCCGACTCTGCCATCAGCGTCGGCTCGTCCAGGCGTTCTAGGGCCCACTCCGCCGCCTCTTGCGCCTGCTGCCAGTGACCCTGAGCCGCTTCGACGCTGGCATACCAGGTATAGGTTAAAATCCATTGCCCCGACAACGGCAGATGAGGCAGAAGCCTCATCTGAGTGGCGATCGCCCGTTGTAGCAGAGAAACATCCGTCAACGCCGCCATCTCCGCCAGAGTATTGAGCATCTCAAACCCTAACCGATATTGGCGGGATGGTGTTTCCCCGGTATCCTCTGTTGAGGGTAAAGGCAATTGGGGCAATCCCGAGCTGTCTGTCCTGGCTAACCCAATCCCCAAAGCCGCCAATCCTTGTTCCGCCATGGACTCAGCGCGATCGCGGTTCCCGCACCCTTCGCGATCGCCCTGTTGCAGTAAGCCATAGAACCGCAATTGCTGGAAATAGGCCTTCGCCTTCTCCCAATCATCCCGCGCCTCTCGTATCACCGTCGCCAACAAGACCTCACTACGATAACGAGGCACATACTCCAACGCCTGTTGACTGAAGTTCACCAGAGCCACCTCCACCTCTAGGGCTTCCAAATACACCGCCAGAGTCAGCTTATAGTCTCGTTGCCAGCCCTCATCTCCCAAAGCAATCCGTCCCACATCCAGATAATCACTGGCCGTCTCCCAAGCACTAGCCGCCTTCGCCTTACGGGCCGCCATCAGATTCAATTGCGCCAACTGTTGTCGTTCTTGGGGATGTACCATCAACGCCGCCCCAGCATTAAACTGGTCAACAATCTCAAAAATATGCTCCTCCAACCCCTCCGGCGGCGTACTGGCCAAGAGTAAGCGGCCAATTTGCACCCGCACATCCTGGCGAATTTCCGGACTAATCAGAGCCAGGGCCGCCTGTTGGACGCGATCATGGAGAAACTGGTAAGTAATTGGTAACTTAGCAATCTCCGCATCTTCCGCCTCATTCACCCCAGAGGCATCCAACGTCAAGGGAATTTTATAAGACTCATTCAGAGGCAGAATCATCCCCTGGGCGATCGCCTCCCATAAATCCGCCGCCGTCCGACGGGGCGATCGCTCATTCACCACCGACAACACCGTTAAATCAAAGCGACTGCCAATACAGGCGGCCAACATCAGCAAATTCTGAGTCTCTTTCGGCAGAGTTTGCAGCTTGCGCACCGTCAAATCAATGACATTCTCACAAATCTCCACCGATGCCAGGCAATCGCCATCCCAACACCAGCGTCCCTCAGAGCCATTAAAATACAACAACTCATCCCGAGCCAGGGATAGCAACAACTGAGTCAAGAAAAAGGGATTGCCATGAGTCTTACGAAGCATCAAATCTGCCAAGGGCCCCACCTCCGACTCAGGTAAGGCCAAACTATCCGCAATCAGACGTTGCACCGAGGCAAAATCAAGTCCTTTCAGCTTTAAGTGTTCGGGCCGAATCCCCTCCCGTTGCAATTCCTCCAGAGTTAAGAGCAAGGGATGATTGGCCGTGACCTCATTCTCCCGATAGGCTCCCACCAACAACAGGGGTTGAGACAGTTCAGGCCCAGAACGCAACAGCAAATCCGCCAATAGTTTAATCGAGGCCGTATCCGCCCATTGCAGATCATCGAGAAATAGCACCAAGGGGTGGTCTGGTTGGGCGATCGCATCAAACAGACGACAGAACACCTCATGTTGAATGCGGGCCGGAACCTCCCCCTGCCAGGGAGAGCTGTCTCCCGAGGGCAACAGATGGGGGCAGTCCAAGACAGCGTTGAGTTCGGGAATCAGATGTAGAGCCACGGTTTGATAGTCCACCCCTCGACTAACAGGGGAGACGGCCCGATTGGGTTGACGAATATCTTGAAGCACCCGAGGCCCACTCCCCCCAGAACCTCCCCCCAGAGCGCCTCCCGCCAACGACTCTGACGAAGAACTCGACGAACTTCCTAATGCCGCTTGTAGCGACTGTTTCACAGCCTTAAGTCGCGGTTGGTTTTCTGCCAGGAGTTGTTCCAAAATATCCAGAATGACCTGACGAAAGCCGAAATAGGGCAGATTTCGTTTCAACTGTTCAAACTTACCACTGGCAAAATAGCCACGATACTGAGCCACGGGACGGTGAATCTCTTGCACCAACACCGATTTTCCCACCCCGGAATACCCAGACACCAATAGCAGTTCCGTCCCCCCACCGGACATCACCCGCTCAGCCGCCTGCATCAGACGGGCCACATCCGTCTCCCGTCCGTAGAGTTTCGCGGGAATCCGCAGTTCCGTGGCCCGATCGAACTGAGCCAGGGGGAAGGCAGCAATAGTCTGTTGGCGTTCAAACTGCTCCTTACAGATTTCCAAGTCTTTGAGTAAACCAAAGGCGCTTTGATAGCGGTCTTCAGCACTTTTCGAGAGCAGTTTCATCACCACATCCGACAGAGGCAGAGGGATGTTGGGATCGAGCAGTTGAGGCGGGGTGGGAACTTTGGCAATATGACAGTGAACCAGCTCTAGGGCATCATGACTGAGGAAGGGAACTCGTCCCGTGAGCAGTTCGTAGAGAGTGACCCCGAGGGAGTAGAAGTCACTTTTATAGTCCACCCGCCGATTCATGCGCCCGGTTTGTTCGGGAGAGAGATAGGCTAAGGTTCCTTCGAGACTATGAAAAGGGCGGTTACTGGTGGTGGTATGGGTTTCTTGGGATAACCGTGAGGCAATGCCAAAATCAATCAGTTGCACCCGGCCTGTGTTGGGGTTGTGGATAATATTCGAGGGTTTAATGTCTTTGTGGACAATTTTGGCTTGATGGAGATCTCGCAGGGCCTTGGCCAGTTGGATGGCAATCTCTAGGTAGGTGAGAAGCCGAGGGGGACGGTTTGCTCTATCGAGTGAGTCGAGGCCTAACTCTCCCCTGAAGAGGCGATCGAGAGAGGTTCCTCCAATATCTTCATAAATGGCCGCCGTCGGATTATGTTGCAGATCTAGGGCCGCCATCAGATAAGGACTTTGCAACGATGCCGCCACATCATACTCATGACGAAGACGAGCAATCTCTGTCAATTGGGGGCGTTCTCGGCTCGGTACCTTAATAATTACCGGCTGGCGATCGCTCTGGCGATACCCCCGATAGACTTGGTTTTTCGGACGGGTTCGTCGATGGCGATCGGCATCAGAACCCCCCAGGGTTTGGGAGGGTTCGGCGGTAATCGCTTCAATGATGTGATAGCCAGTAAGAGAAATCATCAAGACAGTTAGAAGGGGAGAAAGGCAATAGGGGGGAGGAGGTAATAGGCAGTAGGTAATAGGCAGTAGGCAATAGGCAGTAGGCAATAGAACCGACGTAGGGGCGTACCCTTGTGGGTCGCCTTAGGCTATAGGGGTATGGTATAGTCTATGGACGCTGAAATCGGGCAGTGTTGGAGGAGTGTTATCCATGACAACCAACTCAATTGTGAGTGGATTGAACGGACGTGATTTTTTGAGTCTAACAGACCTGAGTGCGGCTGAGGTTGAGGGGGTGCTGGAACTGGCACGGTCTTTAAAAGCCGGGGAGATTACCCCCCATTGTCAGAAAGTCTTGGGATTGCTATTTTATAAGGCCTCAACCCGAACTCGGGTGAGTTTTTCTGTGGCCATGTATCAACTCGGGGGACAGGTGATCGACCTTAACCCAAAGGTGACTCAGGTGGGCCGGGGGGAACCTTTGGCAGATACGGCACGGGTGTTAGATCGTTATTTAGATGTGGTCGCCATTCGCACCTTTGCTCATGCTGATTTGGAAGCGTTTGCTCATTATGCCAACATCCCAGTTCTCAATGCCCTGACGGATTTGGCGCACCCTTGTCAAGCTTTGGCGGATTTACTTACCCTACGAGAGTGTTTTGGTGAGATTCGTGGGACTACCGTCACCTATGTAGGAGATGGTAACAATGTCGCTCACTCATTGATGCTATGTTGCGCCCTCTTGGGGGTGAATGTGCGAGTTGCCACACCGCCAGGGTTTGAACCTCATACGAAAATGGTGGACATGGCTCGCCAGTTGGCCGGCGATCGCGCCCAGGTGGAGGTTTTAAACGACCCCATTGCCGCAGTGAAGGGGGTGCAAGCGATTTACACTGATGTCTGGGCCAGTATGGGGCAGGAGGCGGAAGCCCGCGATCGCATTCCTGTGTTCCAACCCTATCAGGTGAATGAGGATCTCATCACCCATGCTGATTCTCAGGTGATTCTTCTCCATTGTCTACCAGCCCACCGAGGGGAGGAAATTACCGACGAAGCCATGGAAGGCCCCCACTCGCGAGTTTGGGATCAGGCTGAAAATCGAATGCACGTTCAGAAGGCTTTGTTAGCGAGTATTCTCGGGGCAGTGTAGCCTCTAGCTTGGGTTAACGACAGCCGAGACTCAGCCTTGTGGCAACACCCGTGACAGGATTGACTCCCTTGGCGCGATCGCACAGCTTGACGACTTGGAAACGGTCTAAAATCGTTCCCGAGAAGTCGCAGCCTTCGATGTTGGCCTCGTTGAAGGTGCTACTGCTGGCGATCGCATCCACGAAAATGGCATTACGGAGATTGGCCCGATCAAACACCACGCGATCGGCAAAGGAGTCTGTTAAGTCCACTCCTTCAAGATTGGCCTCAAAGAAACTCCCTTTGGTGAGGATGGTTCCTCGCAGATTAGCATTTGCAAAGTTTGCCCCCTTCATATTGGCTCCCGCTAGGGCCGTTCCTTCGAGATTGGCCTCCGTAAAATCTCGGTAGCGCAAATCCGTCAGGCTGTAGTTGACAGTATTATCTTGGGCGATCGCCCTGGCTGAGCCGCTCCCCATCCCCAGTAACAGAATCAGTAGTAACAGTCCAGCACGGTAGAGCCACTGGCTCAATTGGTCGTAAGTGACGCGATTTGGCCAAAAGGTCACGGTAAATTTCCCTCAACAAATGCGCCTTCTGTTATAGCATGGATCTTTCCTCAGACAGCGCGATCGCCCATAAACTGGGGCCAGCTCGTTCCCTCGGGCCCCGATGTGATACCGATCACCTTCAATCCTCCCGGCGATCGCAATCTCGGCTAAGGGATATCACTTAGAAAAGCGACACAGGTCTTAGACGATCAGCCCAGTGATGCCTCATAATAAGGATACCGAGTTAAGCACTGTCCACTTAAGTTCCTTGCGACCTGCGTTACCATGAAACTGTATCTTGGCCATCATCCCAAGCAAACCCTAAATACCCCCTCTTCTACTCCCGCATCCAACGGCAAAAAATCACGTCGTGAAACGATACTTCTATACGGAGCCTGGACAGTTTTAGTACTT
>SMDP01000146.1:0-1580 GCA_012911965.1 Geitlerinema sp. P-1104 | reverse complement strand
TCTTCAACTTTTGCCCGAACAGCTTGCACATCCTGCCAAGTTAACCATTTAGGCTTTCCCTTCTCCCGAGACGGGTTCCGCAATAGATACGCCGGATGAAAAATGGGCATACAGAGACGATTTTCCCATTCAAACCATTGACCCCGAATTTTAGTAATTCCCCGCTTTTCCTGTAACAGGGTTTTCACCGCTACAGCCCCTGTCATCAGAATAACCTTGGGATCAACTAAACGGATCTGTTCCAACAAATAGGGTTTACAGGCCTCAACTTCCTTGGGATTTGGATTGCGGTTGCCGGGAGGGCGGCACTTAACCACATTGCAGATATAAACATCTTTTTCTGTATTTAAATTTACAGAAGCCAAAATATTTTCCAATAACTCCCCCGATCGCCCCACAAAGGGCAATCCCCGCTCATCCTCTTGCTGTCCGGGCCCTTCACCAATAATGACGATGGGGGCCCGAGGATTGCCTCGCGAGACCACCGCCTGAGTCCGAGTCGATGCCAGTCCACAGCGTTGACAACTCTGGCAATGGTCATTTAACTGGTCAAGCGTCTCATAGGTTCCTGGGGCGATGGGAACTGACGCATCGGTTGGGATCTGCTCAACCCTGGCCGTCGATGGAGTCTGGGGGGAGAGTTCTCCAAACAGACTCAGTTGTTGTTCGTGCTCAGACATCAGTAAAAGAGGGCAAGTCTGGGAAATTTTGCCCCTTCATCCTAACCCGTCTTGGCCGCCTCAGGGAGAGGGTGAGACGCAGGGGTGGGAATTGGGGACCAATAGAGGTAGTTCATTGAGTTCATGACCGAGGTCTGCTCTGTCTTATCAACTCATTGCTCGCTATCTTAGAGGGAGGAACAACCGTCCTAACCGATTGCTTAACCCCTACCCCTAGTTCTTATGCGCCTTCGGGAAGTTCTTTGGCCAACGCTTATCCTTGCGAGTCGGGCCCATCCCCCTCGCTTTGTAGAACTGTTGATGTTGAGTCTAGCCACGGTCATGTTGCTGTTGTGGCTATGGCAAGATCGCTGGCCCTATGTCGTTCTCAGTGCCAGTTACGTCTTTGGTGCTGGGATGTCGATTTGGGTGCGGGAGTGGATTCAGCCCCATCGTGGCGATCGCCGTCTCGGCCGTACCCGAGCCACGGCCCTATTAGGCTTAACCACCTTACTCATGTTCATGAGTCTTCAGGAACTCAGCCAGTAGGGCGTTGATGGAGAATTAAGCGATTTCCATCCGGATCATAGCCATAGATTTCTAGACCATGGGAAGTCGTCATCAGCGGCCCCGGTGGAGGATAGCCCATGGCCGTTAAATGGGCGATCGCCCCGTAAATATCCTGAACCTCCAAACAAAGGCTCATCGCCCCAGAGACGCTTGTTTCCCGTCCCGACTCTAAAAATTCGGTTTGATGAGACGCACTTGGCTTAAAAATCGCCAGTCGTAGTCCAGGAAGATCATACTCAGCATAGGTTCGAGGCATCTCCCGAGAAGGAGTCTGGGAGAAGAGGCGCGTGTAAAACTCAACCAGTACCTCAACCCGGTCACTGGCAACTGTAACAAAACCCTTACAAAGAC
>SMDP01000145.1:7112-11189 GCA_012911965.1 Geitlerinema sp. P-1104 | reverse complement strand
GTCTCGCGATCGCCGGCCATGGCGTGGGCCGTCACCAAAATAATTGGCAAGTTGGCCGTGGCGGGATCGGATTTGAGAATCTGGGTAATCTTAATCCCATCAACGGATTGCCCCTGATAGACACTATGGGCTAGGGAGACATCCATCAGGATGATATCCGCGTCCCCAGCCTTGGCAATCTCCATCACCTCTTCTACATTTTCGGTGTGTTTGACTGCCATGCCGCCTCGTTTCATCAAAATCTTTGAGAACACCCGCGCGTTAACTAAATCGTCCTCTACAATCAGAACGGTCTTCATCTGCTGTTTTAACCTAAACGTTATTTGACCCTAACGGTGGACATTCGACCTGTTGTCGATCGTACTCCGAAACGCCGAGCAAATCTAGCCAAGGGATGGGGCCCGAGTTCAGTTCGGAGACGAAGACGGAACTAGGAGGACAAACGAGACACACGGTACACTATCCTACGCAATCTGACCTGTACCTCATTATTGTAGCCGATTGCCAGGGCCGACCTCTCGGTAAAACCACTGTTATTCGCGCCGCCCTTACGCTTAAATGTTAAAAATGTCGGCGTTTGGGAAACTTGGCACGTCGCTCCCGTTGCACCAACACTGTCAGACCTTAAGGAAACGAACTTCATGGCTAAGCAGTTAAACCTCCTCTCCGGCGGACAAATCGTCCCAACCGCTTTGCACCAGGAGATGCAGCAGTCCTATCTCGAATACGCCATGAGTGTCATCGTGGGGCGGGCACTTCCCGACGTGCGAGATGGACTCAAACCCGTTCACCGGCGGATTATTTACGCCATGCACGAGCTGGGACTCACCCCAGAACGGCCCTATCGTAAATGCGCTCGTGTGGTTGGGGATGTGTTGGGGAAATATCACCCCCATGGCGATCAATCGGTCTATGATGCCCTTGTGCGTCTGGTTCAGGACTTTTCGAGCCGTTATCCCCTCCTGGCAGGCCATGGGAACTTTGGCTCCATCGATAATGACCCCCCAGCGGCGATGCGGTACACCGAAACTCGTCTGGGAGAACTGGGGAATCAGGCTCTCCTAAGTGAAATTGGCACCGCGACCGTTGACTTTACCGGCAACTTTGATAACTCCCAACAGGAACCGGTGGTGCTACCGGCCCAACTGCCAATTCTGCTGCTCAACGGCAGTTCCGGGATTGCCGTGGGCATGGCCACCAATATCCCACCCCATAATTTGGGGGAATTGGTGGATGGCTTGATTGCCCTGATTGATCGCCCGAGCCTCTCAGACGATAAACTCTTGGAACTCATCCCCGGCCCCGATTTTCCCACCGGTGGGGAGATTATTGGCATCCAGGGGATTCGGGATGCTTACCTCAAAGGACGGGGTAGCATTACCGTTCGCGGGGTGGTGAGCGTGGAAACGGTGCAAACCGGTAAAACTCGGCGATCGCAGCGGCCGGCCCTGATTGTCAGTGAGTTTCCCTTCCAAGTCAGTAAATCCGGTTGGATTGAAAAACTAGCCCAGTTGGTAAACCAGGGCAAACTCGACGGTATCTCCGATATTCGTGATGAGAGCGATCGCGCCGGGATTCGTGTAGTGATTGAACTCAAGCGAGAAGCCAGTCCTCAAAAAGTTCTCAAACAAATCTACCGCCTCACCGCCCTACAAAACACCTTCGGGGTGATCATGTTGTCTCTGGTGGATAACCAACCCCGCCAACTGAGTCTGCGAGAGACTCTCCAAGCCTTTCTCGATTTCCGAGAACAAACCCTCACCCGTCAGTACCAAGACGAACTCGACAAACTTGAAAGCCGCTTACATCTGTTGTCGGGATTACTCAAGGCCCTCGATCATCTCGATGCGGTGATTGACATCCTCCGTCATGCACCCGATGGAACTACGGCCAAAGCCCAGTTTCAAAGCCGTCTGGATTTCAGTGAGCAGCAGGCCAATGCCATTTTGGCCATGCCGATGCGGCGTTTGACGGGGATGGAGCGGGATAACCTCAAAGGGGAATTTGAGCAACTGAGTCAACGTCGTCAGGTGTTACAAGGGTTACTCGGCGATCGCCATGAACTCCTGAAATCCCTGAAAAAAGAATTACGTCAACTCAAGCGCAAGTTTAGCGATGAACGCCGCACTCGCATTGTCACGGCTGACGGAACGGTTAAATCGGAGGCCGTGCAGTTTGAAGAGGCGAAAAAACAACCCCTGAGTGTCTCACTTCCCCTCGATCTCAAACCCCAAGCCGAAGCTACGGTTTTGGAAATTACCCAACGGGGATATGGCCGCCGTCTCCTCCCCAAGAACGCCACCCCAATTGAACCGGTGTCACCTCAGGGGGAATTGGTAGAGGTGACGGAGGACTTTCCCTTACAGCAAATTCCCAGTCAAACTGATCGCGAGTTGTTGATGTTTGTCCGGGATGGCAAAGTCTATTCCGCTCTCATCGGTGAGATTTCCCAACTCAATGGCCGCAACGATCGCGGACAGCCTCTGGTGGGGTTATTACCGCCAGCGGCTCAAGGAGATCCTGATGCGATTTTGGCTCAGTTTGTGGCGGATGAGGAGCTACAAGATAAACAGGTGGTCTTCCTGACGCAAGCGGGACGGATTAAACGGTTACCCCTGGCGGATATGAACAACATCACGGCCCGAGGATTGACGGTCTTGAAGTTTAAGGGGAATGATGGACTCCATGACATTGAGATAGCCGAGGCGGGACAACAGGCGATTGTGGCATCGAGTGGTGGCCGTTTGTTGCGGATGCCGGTGGATGATGACCAATTGCCGGTTTTGGGACGCACGGCTCAAGGCTATCAGGCGGTTCGCTTGCGTAAAACCGAATCGATTGCTGGGTTGAGTATTGTCGATGATGCCGATGAACTGGTGTTGATTACGGAGCGGGGATACTGTAAACGCTTAGCGGTGGCTGAGTTGCGCTTGGGAGAACGGGGGGCGATTGGGACTCAGGGCCTGCGCTTTGCCAATGCTAGCGATCGCCTCCTGGCGATTGTGCGGGCAATTCCGGGGGCGGAGTTGGTGCTGCAACTCAATGGCGATCGCCTATTGCGCTTACCCATCAGTTCTCTGAAATCTCAAGGGAAGGACGGAACGGGCCAACGTCCGAAACTGATCAAATCTAAAGACACCGTGATCTCTACCCGCATCTGTTTGCCAACTGGGGGAGAATAAGGCTAAGCGTCTTGTGTTAGAGAGGTATTGAGATATGAGTGATTTCATGGACTTCCTACGCCACAAATATGCCTATGTGGCTCAGGGAGAATTTAAACCGGGTTGTTTTGAGGAAGCCAAGGCCTTGTTTGATGAGGCGGTACGCAATTATCGGGATGGCTTCGAGGGGGCCTATCTGTTACAAGAACCGGGAACTGATCGCGGGATTGCGGTGGTCTTCTGGGATGATCCAGAAGATATGGATAATAATCGCAACGCCCAAGTGGATGCGATTTTAGAGCAGATGTCTCATCTATTCCTGACGGCTCCTAAAACGGGCTTCTATGAAGTGAGCAGTGAGATTGACAAGTCGGTTCCTGTGGCGAATTAACGTCGTCTTCTACTGGTTCATGTCCCCCTGATTCCCCTAACTTTGTCAACCGTGCAACGAATTACTGTTGAGTCTGACCAGATTTGCGATCGCACCCTCAGCCTGACTCGCGACCAACACCATTATTTAACACGGGTGTTGCGGTTGCGGGCGGGCGATCGCTTTGTGGCTATGGATGGTTCGGGGCGTTGGTGGGAGACGGAGTTGGTGCAGCGAGAGGATGGACAATGGCAAGGATGGCTCGCCCAGGTGCTCGATCTCAATCGGGAATTACCGGTGAGGGTCACGTTGTTGGCGGGCCTGCCGAAAGGACAAGGGTTTGATGAGGTGGTTCGTCAGACGACGGAGTTGGGGGTGAGTCGTATTATCCCCGTAATTAGCAATCGCACGCTCCTTAACCCTAGTCCTAATAAGCTGCAACGCTGGCAACGCATCGCCACGGAGGCGGCGGAACAGTCGGAACGGCAATGGGTTCCCCCCATTGAGGAACCCCTGTTGTTTGCGGGGGCGATCGAGGCGGTGGCG
>SMDP01000145.1:0-6953 GCA_012911965.1 Geitlerinema sp. P-1104 | reverse complement strand
CAAGCTCATTGGCAACTGGTGTCTTTAGGGCGACGGGTTCTGCGAGCGATCACGGCTCCATCCGTCGCTGTGGCGATTATTGCCGCTCATTATGAAAGCCAGGGCCTCTAATCAATGGAATTGACTTAGGTCAAGGTCTTTTGGGGGCAATGGCCCGACAATAGGGATAGTTCCAGAGGACTGCCCCATGACGACCTACAGCTTTAATCCGAAAACCGCTCCCGGCCATCAAGTGCTTGCGGCTGCCGGTAAAACGATTCTCCGTCCCGGTGGAGAGGCAGCCAGCCAACAGTTATTTGCTTGGGCCGAGTGTTCTCCTGGGGATAGGGTTTTAGAGTTGGCGTCGAGTTTTGGCGTTAGTGCGATCGCCCTGGCCCGGAATTTTGGGGTGAACGTTGTTGGGGTTGAACAAAATTCTGAGAGTGTGCAACGGGCCCGGGAGGCGGTGCGTGAGGCGGGGTTGAGCGATCGCATTAGCTTTTTTGAAGCTAGTATTTTTAATCTCGATCAGCTTGAGGAACGATTTGATGTGGTGCTGGCTGAGGCGATTTTGACCATGCAGGCTCCTGCTGGGAAGGCCAAACTGTTTCGGTTGATTTATGATCGTCTCAAACCGGGTGGTGTGTTCCTCTCCCATGAGATGATAACCAGCACCTCTGAGGTGTCTGAGGCCTTGGCGGCGAGTTTACGGGTGAATGCCCAACCGCTGACGGCTGAGGCTTGGCGGGAATTGGCTCAAGAGGCGGGGTTTGCGGTACAACGGCAGGATTCAGGGCCTATGGATTTGTTGGATTTGTCCCGTCTCATTCAAGATGAAGGGGTGATGGGAACGGTGAAATTTGCCTCAAACCTAATTCTGCATCCCGAGTTGCGCGATCGCATTCTGGAGATGCGCCAGGTATTTCATCAATATCGCTCCAGTTTGGGCTATGGGCTGATGGTGGCTCAACGCCAGCCGGACTAAATCTGGCACTGTTGTTTACTGTTGTTTACTGGAGATTTTTCTGATGGCCACTCTAACTACGGCTGATGTCTGCTTTGACTGTCATGTCTCGGACTTGATTGAATATCGCGATCGCGCGGTTCTCAGTCAGGTGATTCTCAAGGATGCGGTGTCTCAGTACACTCTCTTCTGTCTGGGCAAGGATACTGATATTGAGGAACATACCGCCACTCGTAACGCGGGGATTACGGTCCTCGAGGGGGAAGGAACGTTAACCCTCAATGGCAAGGCGATCGCCCTAAAACCCGGTGTTTTCGTCTTCATGCCGGCTAATGCTCCCCATGCACTCAAGGCCTCAGAAAATCTCAGCTTCCTGCTGACGCTGACGGCCTGAGCGACAACTGACGAAAGGGCCTATGATGGGGAAGGGTAAACTGACATCAGTTTTCAAAAATCGTGCCGTAGGGGCGAACCTTTGTGGTCGCCCTCTTATCGAGAAATGGTATGAGTTTGCCCCAAAACCCCCTGAGTAAAACCTCATTAAGGGTGAGGTTTTTTGTTTATATAGACAAATAGAGTAGGACATGAAGAAGACTTGCAAGCTTTCTTGTGCAGGGATTGAGCTGTTTTAATTTGTCCCGTATAAAATGTCTATAACGAACTGTTTCTTGGCAACTGTCCAGTCTTAGAAAATGCCCTCTCTCGAAGATGCGATCGCAGCGATAGAGACGGGAGATTATCGCACCGCCTCCCGACATCTGAAAGTGTTATATCGAACAATGCCCGAAAATCCCTGGGTAAAGTTTTATATCGCGCGACTCTATGAAGAGAGTCAGCGACTCGATGAAGCCGAAACCGCTTATCGCGTTCTGTTGCGGAATAGTGCTTCTCCTAAAATTATTAGTCACGCCAGACAGGGATTGAAACGGCTCGATGACAAGCGTAAGCTGAAACGAGAGCAGGCGATCGCCCAGGCCAAGGCCAAGGCTGACCCCAGTGAGTCGGGGGTTCTCATCTTGGAAGCGACCCCAAAAGAGCAACGTCAACAGTCGGCCCAACACCTGGCGCGTATCTTTGATATGGAGGCCTATGCGGCTCGTTTAATGCTACAGGTTCGCGGCTGGCGACTCTATCGCACGGGGCCTTTAGCTGAGTTGGAGGTCTATGAACAGGAATTGCAAGCCGCTAATATCGCTGCCTTTAGTGCTTCGTTAACGGCCATTGATCAACTCAATGTTTGGCGAGTGGATTATGTGAAATCCTTGACCCCGAAGCCGGTAGTCATTTGCCGCGATCGCGATAATCGCCAAGGTCAGTTTAGTTTTGAGTGGCGGGAGGTTCGCCAACAGATTCGCGGTGGGATTCCCTGGTTTATTAATGCAGTCAGCTACGATATTAGTCGCCGCACTAAAGACCAAATTAAGCGTAAGCCAGAAACTCAAGATTTCGTGCAAATGTGTGATTTACATCTGCCTAAACGGGGGGTAATTTTGCGCTTTTGCGATCGCTCCTATGAGTTTGATCAAGGGGTTGTGTTTGCACCGGAACAACAACAGCAAATTGGCAAACTACGAGCGGCAACATTACGGATTAACTGGAATGGCCTGCTGAAGGTGTTTGACCATCATCTCGCGGAGATTCTCCTTTGGTCGGACTTTTCGCAATTTGCTGAGACGGCGATCAACTTCCATTTTCTCATGGAAGGCATTGATCCCTATGTTGACATTGAACGGCCTGAAGCCAGTCATTGGGACCCCGCCTTTCAACTTTATAGCGGTGCAGCTTGGATGCGCTATTTGAAATCGACTCAGAGACCATCTTAGAAGGGACAAATGCCAGGGTTTGGATGGGGAGGCAAGGGGAGCATTGGGATAAAGGCTGAAGGTTGGCAGAAAATCCGGGTCATGGGCGATCGCATCTGTGATACAAAATAGCAAGCGACTATATAGAGGGGTTTAATCCGTGGGACGCCAACCCGAACGCTACCATCCCCAGACAAGAAACCTGGATGCTCGAATCCAAGCCATTCACTGGTCCTTACGTTCCGATGCGATCGTTGTACGAATGCAGGAACAAGCGCCTTGGTTGCAGGTGTTATTTGAAGCACCCTTTATTCCTGACCGCAGCGTCTGTATTCCCCTAGCTCGACGGGAATTACAAGACTATACTCGTGCGGGGGTACGGGCGATCGTTATCTATGGACGACGACTCGGAGAACGGGAGGCACAATGGACTTATAAATATCCCCTAAAGGAGTTTTCCCCGGCCGTAGCGCAGCCCCACTCTTCGGCAGTCCCAACTTCTCAAGCTCCTCAAAAACGGTCTAATCGTTTACTGATAAGGGTTTCGGCGTTGAGTCTTGTGGGGTTTAGTCTCGGAGGTGTTTGGGGCCTGCTCGATCACCATCAGCTACAGGCTTATAGCAGCGAACTGAGTCAAACGCTGATGACGAGTCTCTCGCAAAACTTAGACCGTCTCGGGACATCATCGTCAGACTCCTCCCTAGCTGAAACCAATCTCACGGAAATTCTGCCCGAAACTCCTGAAATTCCCACTCCCAATCTGCCCAGTTCTATTACGATTAAAGCGGTGGGCGATATCATTCCAGGAACTAATTATCCCAGCCATCGCCTCCCCCCAGATCCTGGTGTTTTCTTTGCCCAAGTCCAGCAAGACCTCCAGGGGGCTGATATTTTAGTTGGCAACTATGAAAGTACCTTAACTGACCATCCCTATAGTATTAAAGATACCAGTCGTGGCACTCAGTTTGCCTTTCGCTCTCCTCCCAGCTATGCCAACCTATTTCGTGAGGTAGGGTTTACGATTCTCAGTATTGCCAACAATCATTCCATGGATTTTGGCGAGGTTGGCTTCCGAGATACCGTTCGCCATCTCAATGCTGCCGATGTGGCAACGACGGGGGAAAAGGGGCAAATTACCTATCTTAAAGTCGAAGATGCGACAGTGGCGTTTATTGGCTTTAGTACCTATGATTTTCATAATTCTATCAATGATTATGAGGGTGCTAAGCAACTGATTCGTGAAGCTAAGAAAAACGCCGCGATTGTGGTGTTATCGATCCATGCGGGGGCGGAGGGGGCTGGGGCCATGCGAGTGGGCGATCGCCAGGAATACTTTTTAGGAGAAGATCGCGGTAACATTGTCCGGTTTTCCCGAGAGGCCATTGAGGCGGGAGCGGATTTAATTTTAGGTCATGGTCCCCATATTGCCCGAGCCATTAACCTCCATAATAATCGTCTCGTTGCCTACTCTTTGGCGGATTTTCTGGGGTATCAAACTCTATCAACTCAAGGGGCATTAGCCTATTCCCTAATTTTAGAAGTTGAATTAAACCTAGATGGAGAGTTTCTTTCGGGACGAATTATTCCGATCCATTTAGGCAATGATGGGATACCGCGTCCAGACCCTCAATTTCGCACGGTGGACTTGATTCGCACGTTAACCGCACAAGATTTTCCCAATGCCCCCTTAACCATTGATGATAAGGGACAAATTCTTGTAAAATGAGATGGTGCTGATTTTGGCTTCATTCCATTCCCCCTAACCTCTAAGTATCGTGCTAGCTATTCTGACTCGATTGATTGTCCAAGGATTCTGTTGTTTCGTTGTCTTCGGTCTGTTGGCCATGCCAAGTGCCCTGGCAGATTCCTTGAGCGATCGAGTTGAGCGATTTCCCTATTGGCAACGTAAACCCACCGTGACGGTTGTGAACCG
Source organism: Geitlerinema sp. P-1104 (assembly GCA_012911965.1). Taxonomy (GTDB): domain Bacteria; phylum Cyanobacteriota; class Cyanobacteriia; order Cyanobacteriales; family Geitlerinemataceae; genus Sodalinema. Next base: position 2,275 of record SMDP01000145.1, on the reverse strand, counting down.
AGAAGATCTCGTCTATCCCGACTGGATGGCGGGAACTTGGGATGTGACGAGTACCCTGTTGCAGTTAGAGGCCCCTCTGGCCCCGGATTTGAAGAGTCCGGGATTTGAAGGAAATCGACGTTATCTCAATCAACCCTTAAGCTTCCAAGTTCGCTTTCAACGGAATCCCAAAGCTGGGGGAGTGGTGGGCGATCGCACCTTCAATAGTGCTAACATTAGTCACGCCTATTTTGGGGACACGAGCGAGATTAAGATTATTCCTGATGCGGATAATCCCAATCGTCAAGTTATCGATATGGCGGGAGGACAGGAATTAGTATCGGTGGTGCGTGGACGCAGCCATGAACAGCCTGAGGGCGATCGCTTTTTGTCCACAGAAATCATTTATCAAGTCTTCCGAACACCTGGACAAATCTATTTTAACGAAGTCGAAACCACAACCGATTATCGACAAGAGGATTCCGATCATCTCGATGCCGAACAACTCACGGCCATTTATTTATCCCCCAAAGACCCCGCCTATTTCCGGGCCAACGGTAGTCCAGTCGCCCTCTATCGCTATCACTTAGAACTAACACGAGCCGAATCTGCAAAATAACAGAAACCCTCCCATTCTCCCCTCCTTTTCGATCTGTTCTCGGGCAACCACAAGGGATTGCCCCTACTCTCCCCTACATTAAAGCGTATCTGGGTCAACCCCAAGTTCTCGCAATTTGGCAATAAGTTTAGCATTTTTTTGCTGTTCCATTTCCACCCGTTGCCGTTCCGTTTCCGCCCGTTGCCGTTCCGTTTCCGCCCGTTGCCGTTCCGTTTCCGCCCGTTGAAACTCCGATTGTGCCGCTTCTTCAGGCGTAGGAATTAGGGTTTCTTCCGCACTAAAGAAACGCAAACGCTCCTCATGAATCCCCAGATAGAGTTCCAACTGCTGACTCCATAACCATCCTTTGTTATTAGCTTCTAAAGGATGATACGTACCATCCACTAAATGGAAGCCCTGAAACTCTAAGCTGTGGGGATCAAACCAGAAATAGTCAGGGGTTCTAAAGGTATCTTGATAAATCTCTTTTTTGAGTTCCCGGTCAGTTTTTGCGGTACTGTCTGAGAGGAGTTCAATAATGAGATTGGGATATTTCCCCTCTTCTTCCCAAACGACCCAACTTTTGCGAGGTTGGTTCGTGGTTCCGCGCACCACAAAGAAATCAGGTCCCCGGAAATACTCCGATTTGAGTTGGCGAGGACTATAGTAAATCGTCAAATTTCCGGCGCAGAAGTAGTCCTGACGGTCTTGCCAAAGCCAGTTAAGACAGGAGATTAGCAACAGAATTTGCTGGAGATGTAGGGAACTTTCCAAGGGAGGTTCGTCACTGGGTAGGTCACTAGGGGGAAAGATAATCTCATCCGTGGCGATGGTTTCTGGGAGCGTCTGCGCAGGATTAGAGAGGGAAGCAGACATCACGATTTTGGGTTGAGGATGGACTGGTTTTAGTCTAGCACGTTTTTTTGGGGATTTGCTAGGTTTAGATACTAGGTGTTATCTGGTGACTCTCTTAGCAGTCTTCATCAAAAATTTAGTTAGACCCAATGATTATATAAACAAATGCAACATCATAGAGAGGGCGATCGCCGTGCCGGGCCATTTTCCTTTTTCTATGATATGATGCCTGAGACGGATGGCAAAACTCTGTAGATACGTTGCAATATGACTAAGGCACAGGACATCAGCGGCATTATCGCGCAACGGCAGCCTCTCGCGAAGAAGCTGGGAGAGATTGAGACGCGCCTCAACGCCTTATGTCAATCGCTGGGCGACTTAGAACAGGAACGTCAGCGACAACTTAAACAGTGGTCTGGAGACTCAGAGACAACATCCAAGTTAGATAATTTAAAGTTAACAGAATTTGAGCAGCGAGTTAGGGACGAGTTAACGACTCTACATCGACTTAAGGGGAGATTTTCCCGTAATACCCTGAATATCGGCGTGATTGGCTCGATGGGCCAGGGCAAAAGTACCCTATTACAGAGTTTAACAGGACTAACGAACCAGGTCATCCCAGCTTTTCCGGGTAAAGCCTGCACCGCTGCACGGAGTAAGATTTCTCATCAAGACGGACAAATCACCGAAGCCAGAATTGAGTTTCATAGCGGTGACTCGTTCTTAAATGAGGTCATTCTTCCCTATTATGACAAGCTAGGGTTAGAGCCAAAGCCGAGTTCATTTGAGGCGTTTGCATCGACTCCCCTCCCGGATTTACCGTCGCAGGAGGATCACACCCAA
>SMDP01000144.1 GCA_012911965.1 Geitlerinema sp. P-1104 | reverse complement strand
GCCTGTTGGAGAAGTTTCAGGGTGAGAAGTTGACGAGAGGGTTCGACGGTGCGATCGCCGTCTTCATCCGTGAATCCCAAGTCTTCGGGATTCATCTCCTCAAAGTTGTCGTCAAAGTCGTCGTTGACACTGAGGTTGTCAAACAGGTTGAGTTGTTTTGGATCGCTTGAATTTTGGGATGTCATAATACAACAAAGATTTGGCTTTTAAGTGCTAATTCAGAAGTCCCTGTTCCTCTAAAAATTCATAAACGGCTGTCCGGGATTCATTGATAATTTTTTCAATGTCCTCCTGACTCAAAAGGCTATCCTTTTTGAACTCTTCAAACAATCTAGGCTGTTGCTCATAAATCAGCTTGCCATCTCGTGCAATATGGTGTGCCATTAACTCAGAACAGCGTTGAATTTCAACCACATCAATGTTGTCACTATTCAAATTAAAACAATCTCCAATAATACCAATGTCACGAAACCAGCCAAACCCCTCAACGGTCTGTCGGCGTAGTTCTTCATCATAGAGAATAGCAAAGTCCCAATCACTATTTGGATGTGTGTCTTCCCTGGCACGAGACCCAAATAAAATCAACATTTTTAGGTAGGGTATTTCTTGCAATAACCCACCTAAATCAACCTGTAATTCTGTGTAATTTGAAGGTACTAACATATTTTTCTCAACCTTTAGCTGGTGTGCTATGACGGCATAACACACCAAACACTAGTGACTTTTAACTGATTTAAAGCTTAAACCAATGGTTGCACGATTCTAATTTATCCCATTAGATTACTCATCGTCAATATAGTTGCAAACAGCAGTTCCATCATTAGAGGCTGGATGTGGAGAACAGTCCACTTCATACTTTTCCTGAATGACCTGGTGTACCACGGACTCAACTGTTCCGAAACATTCGGATAAAGGCTCAATCACCTCCCTCGACAAATTAGCATTTTGAGAGCATTGAGATAAAACTTTAATGCAGCCTGACAATTTCTCCATTACCCCATCAAGCTGTCTGATCTTGAAAAGGTCAAGCATAAACCTGCTCCATTTCTATAATTAAGTAGGAGTCATCAGACCCATGTTGTTCAAAGCAATCACTTAATTTGAACTGACATAGCACGGTGCGCCGATACCGTCCAGGAGGGTCTTCAGGATATATGTAATTTGTCGCATATATCCTGAAGACTCAAGCAGGAGGGCAAAGGAGTGCAGTTTTGTACTTGTAGTTCCGAGCGCTTTTCCCAGTGGGTCTGATACCCCTTTTCTAAAGATACCCCCCACCTATATGCACTGTCAAGACTTTCTAACGAATTACAATACATGAACGCTACAAATACAATATATGGACGCTGAAAAACTTATGCTATACTTTCCCTGTGAGAGCAGTGGAGTCATCTCTAATCCCTTTTAGGGATTGAAAACATGTATTGTACTCGTACTCGCGTGCGCTACTCTCATCATTCCAGACGTTTCTGGAACGTCCCAATCCCTTTCAGGGATAGCCCTCCAGCCATCCAGACTTACCCCCCCTGACGCCTGAGACACCCCGCCAACACATCCAACAGCAACGCCGCCTGACCGATCGCCAACGAGTAAGGTGGCGTTGTCGTATGGATACTGCCACTATCAGCGATGGGATAAATACTGAAGTGCATCGGTAGCCGCAATCGCTGGCGAACCTCCCTGACGGGAAGGGGAACCACATAACTCACCAAACCCTGACGCTTCAATTTTGGGTTGATGCCGCCAATCCAGGGATTCTCCGGTTGCCAAAGTTCTACCCCCGTCAAGACTTGAACCTGCCAGGAATTAGCAACCGCCTCCAAACTCCCCGGATAGAGAAATCGCCAGTTTAACCGTTCCTCCCGGTAACCCTTCAACTTCATAAACCCCAAACAATACCGAAACCGTCCTTTGGCGATCGCCATCTCCATCTGTTGCAACCGCCGCATAAACCCCGCCTCCGTCCACATCTCAATCTCCAAGTTGCTAAGAATCCCCGGTAAGTCGTAGGTTTTGAAGCGATCGCCGGCTACCCCCTCCGTCTCGTCATACAGTCCACATTGCAGGGGACTCGATCCGCGAAAACGATGCGCCTCCTCCGCGATCGGATTATTGGATTTCCCGGATATCGCCTGCCACTGCTGCTGGGAAGCCTTGATTAACTCCTGGGTTCGCTGAAAGGATGTCCCAAACACCCGCTGACAATCCCGACGCAAGCGATCGCAACTGTCCGTATAAACAGACCGAATCTGAGAATCACGCAAATCGTAATAGAGTTTCACCGATTGAACCGTCCCCCATTTGCGGTAATAGCCCCGAAAGTCATTAATCTGACGATATTCATCGCGAATTGCCTCATTAAACACTGTTCGTTCATAACATTCCCCCACCGTTAGGGGTGCGGACTCTTTTTCAAACAGTCGTTCTGCCAAAAACTTAGGAACCAATCCATAGGCAACACAACGGTCAAATCGATGAAATCCCTCCTTATCCTCATAGCCGTCATGTCGTCCTAACCGTCCCAACCGCTGAATAAAATTCCCGGCATCAGCAGATTCAAACCAAAGTAAGTTGATTTTAAAATCTACCCCCACATCAATGGTACTGGTTCCAATCACTAAATCTGCTTGTAACGATTTTGCTTTTGCCTGTTTCCCTGACAGTCCTGTATTTTCCCCCACTGTCAAACCATGGTCAGAAAAAAGTGCCTGAAAGCGAGGCACTAACCGCTTCACCGCTGCAATGGAATTCAGGATAATTGCCCCTTTACTTCCCGGCATCTCTAGGAACTGTTGTAAAATGCGATCGCCATTGTCTCGTAACCACTGTTCCGAAGCCTGTCCCTGAGACTCCAGTGCAACAAAATTAAACTCAATCTCTCGGGCAATTTGCCGCCAACCCTGACTGAGTAAGCTGTTTTTCTCCGTCTCACTCTCGGGATAGCGATAGTTACCTGCCTCAACTGGATTGATAACCTGATAGCGAAATTGACCCCGTTTCAGCATTTCAATAAGCTGTAAATCGGGAGTCGCCGACAAAAACAAGAATTTTTTAGTTCGATTGGTATGCCGAATCAACAGCATTGTATTGAGGACGCTCGCAACTTGAGGGGCAGAAAAAACATGAAATTCATCAAAAATAAACTGATCCAAGTTTTTGTCGATACGATTCCAGAGCTTATCAGGATTATCATAATGCGATAAATAAGCCCCCCGATGAAGATAATGAATCATATCCGGGTTAGATAATAAGACTTCCGAGTTGCTGCCTCTGCGAGCGATGCCTTGTGCCTTAGTTAACCCCTCTTGTTCTGAAAAAAGCTCCAACTCTTCACCACTTAAACGATTGATGCGCGGGGGATTACGTTTAGGAAAATAGCTGACATATTCACTTAATTGTCGTGCCTGATCCCGTGCCAATTCGTTAGTTGGATACATGCCTAAGGCAACTTGATTATCCAGTAACACCGGGGAATAGGCGGCAAAACTTTTCCCATCTCCCGTCATCGCCGTGTTCACCACCACATCAATATCAGGATTTTGCAGTGCCTCATAGGTTTGTGCCTGATGCGATAGCCAACGCCAATGGGGGGGAAGTCTCACCCCTAGGGGGGGTGTAGCAGCCGGTTCCGAGAAAATCGGCTTCAGGGTGATAGGATACTCCAACATCAGAAACTGTCCGTAAGTTGTTGATTAGTTCTAGTTTGGCAAGCAAAATAGGAATTGACAAGCATTACACGGAAAAAGTGTCCGTATAAATTAAACATTGTGACTCGTAAAGGACAAGCCATTACCCTCTCCCTCCAGGAACGAGATAAACGAGCCTTAGAAGCCCTGGCCCTGGAATTTGGCAAAACTTGGGGAGATAAGCCCAATATCTCGAAACTCGTCCAGGCGATCGCCCGTCGGGAGTTAGCGATCGCCCCCAATCACGACTGGAGTGGCGATCGCATCCAATCCCTGAACCAAGCCAGACTGGCACTCATCGACCAAGGCGACCTCGCCACGGCCTTAGAATTAGGGCGTTTATTGTGCGATCGCAGTGAACTGTCCTTACCCCTACGTCAAGAAATCGAGGCCTTCCTCGACGCACCCAGTCATCCCTGGCGCTTGCACGTCGAAGGTTACATCCGTCGCCAGCAATCGTTTACCCTCTCCTATCAAGATGCCACCGATCGCCTCTGGCGCTTCACCATCTGCCATGCTGCGATCGTCATGCACGAGGAACGAGACTATCTCGACTGCTGGTGTACGGACAGTGAGGGGAATCTCGACCTACCGGAATTGCGCCATAACTGGTCTCTACGACTCGATCGCATCCAAGACGCAGCCCTCAGTCCCGCCAAAACCCCTTGGCGCCGAGACTTCGACCGCATCCCCGTCGAATTCTATTTATACGGACGTTTAGCCGCCAGCTATAGCCAGTCCAAGAACCATCCCGACGACCGAGACAGTGAGTGGTTAAGCGATCCTGCCAACGTGCGCCGAGTTGTCCGTTCCGTCTACAACACCTATTGGTTTCGCCGGGAATTGCGTCGTCACGGTTCAGAGGTCGAAATTATTGCCCCAGCGGCCTTGCGGGAACTGATGGCCCAAGAGTATCGCCAGATGTGCGATCGCTACTCCAATCCCCCGCCATCCTAACCTCTAAGACAGTCCTTAAATCGGTTAAACTGCTGATAAACGCTTGATATTCTGGGAATGCTAACCCCGCTTGTAGGGTTTCCAAAACAGCGGCGAGATTGTTTGGCAATCGTCCTCCCCGCCGTTCCCAATCTCTCCTACTCCGCCAACGCCTGCTTCAACCGCTGCACAATCGTCTCAGCAATCGGTGCAAACACCGTCTCCTTCTCCTGAGTTTGCGCCTCCGTCTCCCCAGGCGTAACCATCGTCTCAAACTCCAAACGAGAGGTGGCACTGGGAATCAAGCGAATCCGTCCCAACTCGCCCAACTGCTGATGAGTAAAGCAGTAGGCATATACCCCTTCCTCCTCCTCCGTGGCCATCGTCACCGCCTCTGGCAGACGAATCGGCAGAGAATTGGTCGACTTCGCCCCCGAGGTTTCAATCTTGCCATCCTCGCGCACCCACATCGTCTGAACCGTTCCCGCACCCACCATCACCACAATCGCCTCCGACTCAGGATTATACGACTCCACCAAGCCATTCACCTCCGCCTGAGTTTCCGGCGTCGCCATCCAGAGAACCGTATCCGTATTTCCCTGAGAAATATAGTAAATAATCGTCTCTAAATCCTTCTGATCATAGAGAATTGCCCCGCGATCGCCCCGTTGTCGCGATTGAGCGATCGCCTCCTCCACCGCCGCCGGCAGCAACACCGCCGCCACCTGCTCGCGCATACTATCATCCCACTTCAGCGGGTCTTGGAACCGTTCCTTCCACTCATCAGGAACCCGCTCAATCATGCGATTGTAAATAGAAGGGGTTACATCAACAGCAGCAGGATGAGAGGACGCAGCAGCCATAACTCAGGGAGGTCAAACACAACCCATTTATGATACCCCTGCCCCGGCCCAGCTTCAAACCGACTCATTCGCATCCGGGAACCGTGGCGACTCTTGCACCTTGCCCCCCTTCGGTAACTTGCCTCGCTTAGGGGGCTTCCCTTGGCCATTATCCTCATTCTCAGCCGTTCCCAGCCCCTCCATTGGGCCACCCTTGCCAGTCTTGTCCCGTTTGCCATTAGCCCGTTCCCGCACTGAGGCTGGAACCGCCACCTCTTCGACTTCCGGCAACTTCTCAACCTTCAACGCCGTACTATGATTCGACCCCGAGAGGCGTTTCAATAACTTCGGTTTCGGGGCGTGCAAGAGATAGATAATGGTGTCCCCCTTCTGCCAGGCATCCGCCGCCGACATCACTTGCAGTTTCCCCTCTCGTTCTCGCAACAGCGGCACCAACTCCCCAGAGCGAATCAAGGCCTGTAAATGAGCCTTCTGGAAGGCAAAGCCATGGTCTTCTAAGAGGGTTTCCCCCAGCTTCACTTCCCCATCATCGAGGTACTTGTTCCAGATCTTCAAAGGGAAATCTGGGGCGATCGCCTGACGAATTTTTGATTTGTTAGTGGGGGTTCCCGTCTTCTCCCGAGGCAGCAGTGCCAGAGTTCGCGGGGGTTCAAACTCCTCCATCGCTCGCTGGGCCAGAACCGTGTTCACCTCCCCATTACTGGTCATCGTCAGGAAGGTTCCCATCGACTCTAACCCGGCTTCTTCGAGAACCTCCGTATCTAAAGCACTGCTGAGAAACACTTTCAGCCCCATATCTTCTGCCAAGCGACAGGATTCAGCATTGGTGTCAATCATTACCACCGCCTCACCCCGTTCCTGGAAGAGTTGGGCAATCAAGCGACTGAGGGGATTGGAGCCGACAATCAACACCCCAGTAGCCGTCGTCGCCTCAAGTCCCAAAACTCCCACCAACCAGCGGGCCGTTAGACCCTGTAACATCACCGTGACAATAATCGTCAGGAACACCAACGCCTTAATGGCATCCCCCCCGTTAATGCCTCGTTCCGTCAACAAAATCGAGAACAGAGAGGCTACGGAGGCGGAGATAATCCCTTTAGGGGCAATCCAACTGACAAAGACCTTTTGCCGCCAGTTGAGGGAACTGTTGGCGGTACAAATCCAGACATTAATGGGGCGCACCACCAGCATCAGCACGGCAACCGTGGCTAAACTGCCCCAACCCAGGGCGAAAATACTGGGAATCGAAAGGTCGGCGGCTAGGAGGACAAATAAGACCGAGACCGCCAAAACTGTTAATTGACTCTTAAAGCGCCGTAGCAATCGTTCCTCGGGCAAGGAGGAGGCTCGCATCACTAACCCCGCCACCACCATGGTCATCAAACCGGATTCCTCCACTAGGAATTGGGAGAAGCTATACAGTACCCAAACACCGGCTAAGACCACCAAATTTTTAATTTCTTCCGAGAGGAAATTGGCTCGGGTGATGAAGTAGCCCAACAGCCAACCCCCTAAGCCGCCAACGGCTAACCCTAGTCCTAAGCGCAGCACTAGGCCCGTCAGCACCCCAAGGAGATCGGCATCCCCGTTCAGCACCACGTCCAGGACTAAGACCGCTAAAATGGCGCCAACTGGATCGATGAGTACCCCTTCCCCTTCCAGGAGGGTGGCCACTTGGCGATCGACGTGAACCTGTTTCAGCAGGGGGGCCACGACGGTGGGCCCGGTGACGACCACGAGGGCGGAATAGAGAAAAGCGATGGGCCAGGGAAACTCAGCTAGGCTATGGGCCGCTAAGCCACCGCCAATAAAGGCGATGAAGGTTCCCAAGCTGACGAGGTTGCGTAAACTGCCGGAAACTCGACCTAAATCCCGTAGTTCTAGACTTAATCCTCCTTCAAAGAGGATAATGGCAACGGCGAGAGAGACAATCACCTCTAAGCCTCCCCCTAACAGTCCAGGATGCAGCCAGTCTAAACCGCTTGGTCCGAGGAGGATGCCCATCAGGAGCAGAAAGACGATACCCGGAACCTTGAAGTATTCCGCCAGAACCTGAGAGCCAATTCCTACGGCTACGGTTAGGGAAATTAGAACTGTAATCTCGAAAGAAGCGTCCATAAACTGGGGGGGTTAGCGACCATCCGCTTGAGAGAATTTTCAGGCAATGTGGGTTAGGGCTTGGGAATGGGGGCGATCGCCATTGCGTGCGATCGCCCCGAAACTCAATCCGATTACTTGTTAAGTTAAACGTTTTTAGACAAAACCGGTATGGCAGTCCCTCATCACGGGGCGGCTCGACAAGCTCACACAGAATAACACACCGCTTATGTCGAATGGCTCAAGGGTAGAGCCAATGGGACATCAGCGGTTCGGGGATGGGTTCGGTTTGGGGCGATCGCCCTCCTGAAACCGACCCTGATTTGAATTTTTAATCAGTCTCGGGGAAACCCGAGTTTCCCGAAAACTGACCTAAAAGCGATCGACGCTGGAGGTGAAAATGGGTTCGAGGCGCATGGCTAAGATGGCGGAGGGACGAATCACCATGTATTCCCCCTGAATATTTTTGAGGGGGACGTTGATAAAGTCGTCGGATTTCGATTTGGGCTTGACTTCGCTCCCATACCATTTCTGAAAGTCTTCAATGGAGGGGAAGCGCACTTCTTCTTTTTGGCCACCACTGATAAAGAGGTGAACGGCGTACTCACTGGGTTTTGGCATCGTGCTTTTAATCCTAGACCGCTTAAGGCTATCTCTCCTAGGATACCAAAGCAAATCGCTGTAGCATCCCGTCGAGAAGATTGGGAAGGAGATCGGCGATCGCCTCAGGGTTGGGAAATTCAATTTCCTGATAACTGGGCAAATCGAAGGGAATAGCCCCCGTTAGCTGCGGCTGCTGGACTCGGGCCAGCAAAATCTGCTCCACTTGTTTACATTGCAGCGCATAGCCGAGTTCCACACAGACATTGGGACTCGGTAAGAGTTGCGGCGATTCCCCAGGGCTAACGGCCAGAGGTGTCACATCGGCGATAAACAACAGACTCTTGCGAATTTGCCGCAATTGATGGGAACTGAGGCGAGTGGCCCCCTCGGAGGGCCGTTTGGCCAGTTCTAGGCTTAAGGGAAGGCGCGATCGCCGATTCACCTGACGAATATAATCCTCTAGGGCCTCGAGAAGTTGTCCCCCCTGTTCCCCTTCAGACACGCTGAGGAAAATCTTCGGATCGAGATAGGCGCTCCCCTCTTGCTTGGTAAAATAAATTTCGTGACTACTGAGGTCAATGTTGGCAATCCGATAGGACCCACTTCCTTCGATATAGAATTCCACCGCCTCCCCAGCCAAATAGCGGTTAAACCACTCCGCCTCTTCAATCTCATGTCGCTCTTCGAGGAAATCCGCCCGCAACCCCGCTTTCAACAAACTATTGCGGCTCAGGCGAATATCATGGGGGCGTTTCCGTAACTCCGACAAGGGTTCGTACCGTTCAACATACCAACCCCGTAACGCGATAATAGCCATAATTGCGATCGCCCCCCTAAACACTTACAAACAACCCGCTATATCAATCGAGCGACCTTCGATTGTATCGCAATCCCCCCACCCCAACGCAAGAGGGCGACCACAAGGGTACGCCCCTACGTCTTTTCTATTGCCTAGGGCGACCACAAGGGTACGCCCCTACGTCTTTTCTATTGCCTAGGGCGACCACAAGGGTACGCCCCTACGTCTTTTCTATTGCCTAGGGCGACCACAAGGGTACGCCCCTACGTCTTTTCTGTTCCCTGTTCCCTGTTCCCTGTTCCCTAAAAAAAAGAGATTCGCCTCTTGACAAATCTCTTTATTCGTGCATCTAGGTTTAAGCGAGACTTAACTCATCTGCATCTGGCGATGACAGAGACGGAGTAGAATCCAGGCTGAGGCGAGTTTGAGGACTTCGAGAATCCAATAGCCCTGCTGCATCGTTTCCATGAGGGGTGAAAACTCAGTCAGCGGCTCAAAGGCAGTTAACGACATCCCTAGGGCGCTCATCTGTGGCGTGAATAGATAGGTGTAGGCGATCGCAATCCCTAACAGCAGCGTTGATAGAATGATAGCTTTGCGGGTTTGTGGCCCAAAAAAGTGCTGCTGTCGGTTGAGAACGAGCACGCCCGTGAGTGCGATCGCCCCCAACAAAAGTTCGAGATGATTGAACCGCTCAAAGGTGCTGTAACCCATGCTGGCGAAATCTGGCTGACTCATCATGCCCAGACTGTACATTCCGGGCATCATCACAAAGTCTAAGATCAGACTTCCACCAAACCACAGGGCCAGACTCAAGCTAATGATGGCTTGCCAAGAGGGGGTTTTACGAATCCAGGCGCTGAGTTCAGTCATGGCGTGTTCGGTGTTATTTCCTAGTTTTAGGATAACGAACTTCTGCCGCCAAAAGGATGACAAATTATTGCAAGAAAATCACGAATTGTGAAGTCGAGGAGACTCAAAACCTGGTGATCGCCCTTACCCCTCAGCCGAGGAATGAACCAACTCCGTCTCCTGAGTTCCATCAGCTGCCACCCAAGCAATCTGAGGGATACGACGGCGACGGGCGCTCTCCCGCACCGCCTGCGCCTCCTGAGAATAGTCCAGACAGAGTTCGACGCGAATTAAGGCCTCTTTTTGTCGTAACTGTGCCGCAAAGGCAAAGGCCGCCGCCTGGGCTTCCGGGGAACGAGAGACTACCAGCCAATCACTAGAGGGGGTACTCTCCGGGAGTTGGTCACCACTGAGGAGGAGATGATGCAAGTCTTCCAGGTTGAGGGAGAAGCCAATCCCGGAACAGGCCTGGCGTTGAGGATGATACAGTTCCAGCAGTTGATCATAGCGGCCCCCTTTCCCGAGTAGTTGGCGATCGCTGTGACTGTGGCCCACTACCTCAAAGACAATCCCCGTATAGTAATTAAAGGTTTCAATCAGGCTCAGATCCAGAACAATCTGCTCATAGAACCCCGGCTGAGTGGTTTTGAGAATTTTGAGCAGGGCCGTGAGGTTATCCAGGGCCGCCGTGGCACTTTCGGGGAGTTGAACGCCTTGTAATCGCTCCAACACCTGATCCGGGGTTCCCCGGAGATTAAAGAGATTGAGGGCGCGATCGCGCAACTGCGGGGACAATTCCAGGGTTTCAATGGCCACATAATCGAGATCAGCAATGGCGGCGCGAATCGCCGTACGGCTGGGTTCCGGGAAGGGTTCGAGGAGCGATCGCGTCAGTTGGGCTTCCCCGAGTACCACTTGCACATCATCAACCCCCAAGCGGTTTAAACTATCCGCCAACAACAGCAGCACTTCCGCATCCGCCACCGGGCCACTGGCCCCCAACAGTTCCACCCCAGCTTGATAAAACTCCTGTTGGCGACCATAAGCCGAACTGCCACTGCGACGGAAGACATTGGCATTGTAGTAAAGTCGTTGGGGGAAGCTAGAGTCCGAGAGACGACTGACCGCGGCCCGAGCAATCGAGGCGGTGAGTTCCGGCCGCAGCCCCAGGAGTTCATCGTCGTTATTTTGGAACTGGACGACAGTACGGCGATCGATCGCACCTCCCGCCATGAGGGTATCAAGGCGTTCTAAGGTCGATGTGATAATGCGGTGATAGCCCCAGCGGCGGAACGCATCTTGCAGACGCCGTTCAATCCATTGTTTCTGGGTGACATCGAGGGGCAGGAGATCCCGCGCCCCAGCGGGAGGTTGGTGTACTGTCATGACTGTTGTAGTTACGAAAGTAATACGGGAGTCTGAAAGCCCCGTCAATTTATTGCGGGGATGAAAGACGACAGGAGCGGCTTTAGCC
>SMDP01000143.1 GCA_012911965.1 Geitlerinema sp. P-1104 | reverse complement strand
ATCCGACACCGAGGAGGGCGACCACAAGGGTACGCCCCTACGGACATCTATGGCACGACTTCTGAAAATTGGTATTACGTCTTGTCGCTGCTGTTGCAGGAAGGTCAGGAAATTCTCATCCGAACCGCCTTGGATTTCCGGCCTCGCACTTTCTCTAATCTGACTTAGTTTCGTGATGAGTTTCAACAGAGTCTCGAACTTTTTTTCTGTACTCAGGACTTAAATACCTCTCGTTGTCTAAGCAATCAATTACAGATATTCCCAACTCATACATGGCTTCAAAAGCCGCATTCTCATACTTATTGTACTCAGTTATATCCTTAATTATATCTTTCTGTCCATGCGCTATATTATTTCTTCTGTTTACTAATGTTCTAAGTAAAATCTCATGTTTATCTACTATTGAGCATGACAATCCAGCATCTGTTGAGTTCTTTTTAAGCAACACAGGCTTTAAATTGCTATCTGCTTTTAAGCGAATCTTAAATTCAACATTATCATGAGTTAACGCTGGAAGCTCGTTTGAAAAAAAGTTCCAAACTTCATCTGGCGATAAATCACCCCCAAGCTCTTTAAAGCGTTTTCTTAGTGATAGCTTTATGATTTCCTCACAACATTGATTGCGCTTAACATTTTGCTTTTGAATTGTATCGAGGTATAAATCCCATGCAAATCTGCAAAAACCTTCATAATGAGCATATAGGAGGGTTGTTATGGCTCTCAAGAGAGCCTCATATCTTACAGGTTTCTTAGCTCGATCAGTTGTTATGATTTGACTTTTAATTGCAGCTAGTTCCGCTTCTCTCCAGTTCAGATCAGCCTCAATTTCGCTCGCCCAATTACTCATGAAAATCAGTCCGGAAGCTGAGCCAAACCGTCTTGAATACATCTAATCCTATTAGAGAGCTTGGTTTTCGTGCCAGCTCCAGGACCAACATTATCTTTAAATGTTTCTGATTGGACGATCTTAATAATTTCAGTCCTAACCAAAGAATCATCCAACGTATGTAGTTTTTCTAGTATCCTGAATACTCCAATGGTAACGGCTTCAAAGTATGCAGGAGCCAAAGCACCAATTGGTGATTGATCGCGATATCGGACAAAAGCACCACTGCCAAGAATTTGGCTTAAGTAATCAAATAATCTATTAAAATCTTGCGTTTCAGCGGAATAATCAAATTGTATTTTTTCCAGTAAGATGTCTTCCATGTATGTGTCTAACCAATCTCTCACGCTTCCTCGGAAGAGATCTTGAGCATTTTTAGCGGCAAAAAATCTTAAAACAAGCTCTTCGTCACCCTTTTGTTCTTTTTCTAATTGGGATAATGTATCTATGCAAGTCCTAAAGTTTGGATAGGAGGATTTTTCTTGTAGAAATGTATAAAATTTTATACCTGACTCACCCAGCATCCTAGAAGAACAGTTGCGGATTTCCTGTGGCGCTAGAATCGATCCCCCGGTATTTAACCTTTTAAACATTTCATAACGGAGAAATGACTTGCTTTGCCGTCTAATAATCACTGTTCTTACAGAGGATCTTTTTATCCTAAGCTTAAGTCTCAACGGCAAATCCTCAAATATCAGATTATTCAATTCTGAGATTTGATCACAACCCTCTAACGTTAGAGGGTTTAACGTTTCTCCCTCCACATCAGTAAAATCTAGCACACTAGCATCAATGAATTGAATCACAGAGCTAAGGCGCTGTAAGCCATCAATTAATTCCAAAACACCATCTGAGTTCTCAATCGTAAATATTTGTGGTATCGGCAACTCAAGGAGTATCGATTCAATCAAACGAGACTTTTGTTGATTGGACCATCTGAACAATCTTTGATATTCGGGTTGAATAATGAGTTCTTTCTGAGAATATAAGTTTATGATTTCTCCGAAGCTAAGATCAATGGATTCAGTGCGAACTTCACCAATTTTGATATCTATTTGTTCGTCTATTAATTCCGTCATATTAGTCTCGACTTTTTAACTTCTACTGCTAAGCGAAAATTAAACCTTAAACATTTAATGTATTATCCCGAATCCGCCGTGAGATGAGGGAGTCATGGAGTCATACAGAATCTGTACAAAGCGGGGTTTTCACAACTCGATTTCCCATTATACCGTGAATGCCATCTAACTCCTGCCAGCCTTGTACCGTCAAGCGATCGCAATCTAACCCGGGGACTCTGTTACCCGCAACTGCCAGATAACACACCGACGGGGGAACTGTCTAGAGTTCAGGCGGGCCAGGCCCACCTGAATCTCCAACATGATGTTAAGCGTCGTCGAGGGCAGCAATCCCCGGCAGAACCTTCCCTTCAAGGAGTTCTAAACTGGCACCGCCTCCGGTGGAAATGTGGCTCATTTTCTCAGCCACACCCACTTTTTCCACAGCCGCCACCGAGTCACCACCGCCGATAATCGTGATGGTTCCTTTCTCCGTTAAACCGGCTAGAGTTTGCGCGATCGCCTCGGTCCCTTTCGCGAACTTATCAAACTCAAACACGCCCATCGGACCATTCCAAATCACCGATTTGCACTGTTCCAAAGCCGCTTGGAAGGTTTTAATGGAATCAGGACCAATATCTAAGCCCATCCAACCATCAGGAATCGACTCAACGGCAACCGTTTGATCATTGGCATCAGGGGCGAAGTTGTCCGCCAAAACCACATCGGTGGGTAGCAATAACTCAACCCCCCGTTCCTTGGCTTTGGCTTCGAGGGACTTAGCCAACTCCAGTTTGTCTTCTTCCACCAAAGACTTGCCAACATTCAAGCCTCGGGCTTTATAGAAGGTGAAAATCATACCGCCGCCGATGAACAGCTTGTCCACCTTCTCCAACAGCGTATCAATCACCCCAATTTTACTGGAGACTTTCGAACCACCCACGATCGCCGCCAAAGGACGTTGGGGATTCTCAATGGCATTTTGCAGGAATTTCAGTTCCTTCTCAATCAGATAACCCGCCACACAGGTATCCACATACTTCGTCACCCCTTCCGTGGAGGCGTGGGCGCGGTGGGCAGTTCCGAAGGCATCATTGACATAGACATCGGCTAACTCTCCCAGTTGTTTGGCAAACTCAGGATCATTGGCTTCTTCCCCAGCATAGAAGCGGGCGTTCTCTAACAGCAAGACATCCCCAGCCGCGAGACTATCTACAGCCGCTTTCACCCCATCGCCGACGCAATCATCGCACTTGGTGACATTCTTACCCAGTAATTCCGAGAGACGCACCCCCACCGGAGTTAGACGCATCGACTCATTAACTTTGCCTTTGGGGCGGCCAAAGTGACTGATGAGGATGACTTTGGCACCTTTGCCCGTCAAGTCGAGAATGGTGGGGAGGGCAGCGCGAATCCGAGTGTCATCGGTGATTTTACCCGTATCATCGAGGGGAACGTTGAAATCCGCGCGGACGAGGACACGCTTACCGGATAACTCGGCTGAGGACAAATTTGCTACAGTTTTCTTAGACACGTATTATCTCCTAAATTCATAACGGCTAATTCTCGACGGCTAGACATGACCGTAGGCCTCGATGCCATTGGTTGTCGAGGCTGATCTTGAGACTCTAAGCCGAGACAATTCTACCAAAGGGTTGTCCGTCTCAGGCGTTGATCCCCCCAGTGGGAACTTGCAAACTGTAAAGTCCAGGGGGCGATCGCCGGATAATCTGAGACAATTAGGCCTAGGGGTGGATCGACCCTAGCCCCCAATTCGGGGCATTCCCCCCGAACAATCGGGTTCACTAAAAGAGATGACCATGTTTAAGAGTGTATTATTCCCGGTCGATGGTAGCCGCGAATCCCGTGAGGCGGCCGTCGTTGTCGCCGATATCGTCAAAACCTATCAAGCCAAACTCACCATTCTCTCCGTGGTGGAACCCCCCGAGGAGGGACAACCCCCCAGCCCGAATAACTCCCCGGAGGCGATCGCCAATCTCCTCAAAAGCGCCCAGGAGGTGTTCGCCCAACAGGGGATGGAAGCCGCAACCATTGAACGACAGGGAAAACCGGCCTTCATCATCTGTGATGTGGCTGATGAATTGGATATGGATTTGATTGTCATGGGGAGTCGTGGCACCGGGTTAACCGATGAAGGGGCCGCCGAGAGTGTCACGAATCTGACGATTAACCTCTCTCCCTGTCCCGTTTTGGTGGTTCCCTAATGGCAGCAATTCAATGGTATCCGGGCCATATCGCCCGGGCCGAACGACAACTCAAAGAACAACTCAACCGCGTCGATGTGGTGTTGGAGGTTCGCGATGCCCGCATTCCCCTAGCCACCCATCATCCCCAGTTAGAAGGCTGGTTGAAAGACAAGGCCCGGGTTTTGGTTCTCAATCGTATGGATATGATTTCTCCGGCGGTTCAGGAGGTTTGGGAGGCGTGGTTTCGCGATCGCGGCGAGATTCCCTATTTCACCGATGCCCGCCAGGGAAAAGGCGTGTCTCAGGTGGCCCGGGCCGCAGAAACGGCCGGTTCTGGAGTCAACGAACGCCGCATCGCACGGGGAATGCGCCCTCGCCCCATTCGGGCCGTGGTGATTGGCTTCCCCAATGTGGGCAAATCCGCCCTCATTAACCGCCTCTTGCGCCGTAAAATCGTCGAAAGTGCTAGACGGGCCGGCGTAACACGCCAGTTGCGCTGGGTGCGCTTGAGCGATCGCCCCGGTAAATCCGCCAACCTGGAAATTCTCGACGCGCCGGGGATTATTCCTTGGCGCTTGGATAATCAGGAGAATGCCGTCAAACTCGCCATTTGTGAGGATATCGGCGAAGCCTCCTATGATAATCAGCGAGTGGCGGCGATGATGGTGGATTTGATGACTCAGTTACCGGAGTTAGCCGGCCAACAGGCCCCCTCCGAACTGCTGCGCGATCGCTATCACCTCGATCCCCAGGCGATGACGGGCGAGTCTTATCTGACTCAATTAGGGGGCGATCGCCATCAAGGAGATATCGAACGGGCCGCCTGTGAACTCCTCAACGACTTCCGCAAAGGAACCCTCGGTAAAATTCCCTTAGAATTGCCTGTTTGAGGGGTTTCAGGCGGCGAGTGTCAAGATAGCCCTAGCCCTCCTGCTGAGTGAGAACCCGTTTAGCCAACTTATCAGGGACCGGTTCGAGGCGATCGTACTGCCAACGATAACTGCCCACCCCCATCGTGGCCGATCGCAACTCCACAATCAAATCCTGCATTTCCGCCTGAGGGAAATAAGCCGAGATTTTATCCCAACCGGGCCAACCCTCATAGCCCTCATAGCCAAGAATCTGACCGCGATGGGTGCTAATCACCTGTAACACCTTGGAGGTGGACTCGTTAGGGCTATAAATCTCCACTAACAAAATCGGTTCCAACAGCGTCGGTTGAGATTGAACCATCGCCGTTTGCATCGCCACCCGGGCCGCCTGCTTAAAGGCCTGTTCCGAACTATCCACACTATGATAAGACCCATTGGTCAGCGTCACCGCCACATCCACCACCGGGAACCCTAACGGGCCCTGGGCCAGATACTCCCGCACTCCCGTTTCCACCCCAGGAATATATTGCTTCGGAACCGCCCCCCCGACAATCGTTTCACTAAAGCGGAACCCCTCACCGCGAGGGAGAGGCGCAATATCCAAATAGACATCGCCAAACTGGCCATGACCGCCACTTTGGTGTTTATAGCGACCATGAACCGACTCTACCGCCTGACGCACCGTTTCTTTGTACTGAATCTTGGGCGGCCGTCCCGTCATGGGCAGGTTATACTTACGCCGCAGCCGATCTAGGGCCACCCGAAGATGAATCTCCCCCTGGCCCCACAGCAGAATTTCATGGGTATCACGATTTTGTTCCCAAGTGAGGGCGGGATCTTCTTCAACCAGTTTCGTTAAGGCCCCACTCACTTTCACCTCATCCTTGCGATTCTCCGGGGCAATGGCCAAGCCATACACCGGCGGTAAAGACTCCGCCCGAGGTAACTCCAGAGTTCCCTTAGAACTGAGAGTATCCCCCGTTTGCACGGGATCCAACCGCCCTAGGGCCACAATCTCGCCAATCTCAGCGGTTTGCACACTTTTCTGATCTGCCCCCATCAGACGATACACCCCTCCCACACGAGTCTCATTGAGAGTCATCCCTTCCGTGAGGGTTCCATTCCAAACTCGAACCAAGGATTGTTTACCCCCTTGGGCCGTGTAGTAGGTTTTGAGAACCTGGGCAATGACCTCATTGGAGGCAGCCTTCACCCCACGCCGCTTCGCCGTTTCCGCCGGTTCTGGGGTTTCCTTAGCCAACGCATCTAGGAGATGGCGGACTCCGTAATCTTCCGTAGCCACCCCCATAAATACCGGCACAATCAGATCCGCCGTCAGTTCCTGTTTCATATCCTTGATAATCTCCCCTTGCGAGGGATCGATATCTTCGAGGAGTTCTTCGAGGAGGCGATCGTCAAAGTCTGCCAGGCCCTCTAACATTTCTTGCCGGGCCGCCTGTTCCTCCGCTTTTAACTCCTCCGGGAGAGGAATCGGATCTGAAGGGGCGCCAGGATGGTATTGAAAGGCCTGTTCACTGACGAGATCAATAAATCCGCTCACCTCATCCCCCTTGCGGATGGGATATTGATGGGGAATCAGGGGCCGGGAGGAGACCGTTTTCAGGGCCTGCAAGACTTCTGTAAAACTCGATGTCGCCCGATCAACCTTGTTGATGAACAAGAGATGGGGAATTTCCCAATCATCGAGGAGTTTAAAGAGGGGGGCCAAGGTCAAGACTCGGCTCACATCCGGCTCACAGACGATCACCGCTGAACCGACTCCAATTAAGGCATTGGCCGTTTCTTGGGCAAATTCAATGGAACCGGGACAGTCAAGGAAGGTAAACTGAACTTCTCCATGCTGGGTATAGGCCGCTGAGACTTCCACACTCATGTTGCGGTTCTGGGATTCGGGACTGTTATCCCCGATGGTGGTTCCGTTCTCAACGGTTCCTTTACGGGAAATCGCTCCTGTTACCGAGAGGATACTCTCCAGGAGCGTGGTTTTCCCACTCAGGTAGGGGCCGACGATTGCGATATTACGCCAAGGGGAGGATTGGGTAGGGGTCATGGGTCGTATCAATGGGGAGACCGTTTCATTTGATTATGGAATGGCTGTCCTCAACCTCCCCCGATTATTTAGAAAACTTTTAGAAACTCGCAAGAATCCTCCGCTTCAATCAGAGATTTGAAGCGTGAGATGAATGGCGGCAGTGACGTATAGTACAATCGACGGTAGCCTTACATGGAAGGTAACTCGGCGAAAACCAAGCCAGACCTACACAAGCATTGCTTTGTTTTCCATGGTATTGACCTGCGGGACGCGGGGTAAAGCCTATCGTCCAGATGTAAGACCGAACCGTAGAGGACGTAAGAAATCCACGGTTGGGCAATCTGTTGGGTAGGAAGCTGCTATTGTAGTCTCCGATTCAATAGCGGTAGTTCACAAACTCCTCCGATTGTTAAGATTGGCGACAATGTGAGCCAGAGCGACTCGTGACCGGGTTTATGGGGGAGAATCCATCACTCAACCCCTAGGGCGACTCAACCACCAGCTGTATCGGATCGGCCGGTGCGTCTTTATGTTGTTAAAAGCTCCCCACAGAGTGACGAGTCCCGATGCTGGATGTCTCAGTCCTGATTAACACCGTATCGCCTCCAAACACCGAATTAAAAATAATCAAAAAAGTAGAAAACCCTGATGAAAATGTAAATGCTCTAGAGCCTTACGGAAACAAAAACCCTTAAGAATCCAGGTTTTGGAAAATGAATGACTCACCCTGGTGCTGGAGATGACGATCAGACTGAAAACGCCGACGACCACTACCACGGTGGGGTTCGACTTCATCTTTTTGCTCAGTTTGTGCTGAGAGAAAGCCCCGAAAAGCCACCTGTTCAGCGTTGGATTCCTCAGTGATTTGAGGAGCCATTGTTAGGGAGGAGCCTAACCCAAGAAGTAGAGCAGACAGAAGCAACGAGTTACGCATAATCGGAAAAATCTGTTTCAGGTTGTCTAGTACCTGTTACAGATTTCCGAGTTTGCTATCAGGATAAAAGTCCTTCAAGTCGTAACCATTGCCCTGAGGGGTTGATCTGTCCCCAACCGGAAAGGGGTTGGCCCTGGGGGTAACTTTGCAGGTGTCGCTCGACGGTGGGATGGAGGGTAACCAAACTCCAGAGGCGATCGCCCACTTCAAGTTGATACGCTTGAGGCCCCACGAGCTTAAAGCGTCCAGAAATCAGCTCGGCGTTCAGGGGCCGCCGCATGACCGTGGTGCCGCCGGGATGATAGCCGGTGGCGGGATACTCCTCGGGATGACTGAGATAATAGCGTTGCCAATGCTGCCAATCGGGGTCTTCGAGGAGGGCGTTAAAGAGGGGAATCACAGCGGCGGGGGCCTGTTTATCCCTTAGGAGGGCCTCTTGCAAAACCCGAACCGGTAACTCCCGAGGTTGACAATGACGCTGTACGCAAAGGGCCGCCGCTAATCCCGCTGCTTGCCCCAAGTTCATCACCAGAGGCTGGAGACGGGTGCAGCCATTGGCAATATGGGAAACGGAGATATTTTTCTCACAGGCCAAGACTCCATCCATCTCTAGGGGAATCAGACAACCATAGGGAAGGGCAAAGGGGGTTCCCGTCCAACGTCCCCCCCAACGTAGGGATTTCGGTTGCACGGGACAGTCCCAGTTGGGATAGTGATGGTCGTTGGCGTAGTTGCCAATGGCGATCGCCTCAACCCCTTGTTCTCCTAGGGGTAAGGGGGCAACCTGTCCCCCGAGTTGGGGCAAGATATCCCGCTCACAGACGGTTTTGACTCCCACTAGACGGCGACTTTCGCGGAAGTAGGGATGTAAGGCTAATCCTGAGTTCTCTTGGGGAAACAGTCCCTCGGCTAAGCCATAACGTCGGCCCAGTCGCCGTTGTAGGAAGCGGGCAAAGCTCTGAGTTCGCCATTGGGCTTCTTGTAAACAGTCGTGACGAGCTTGGGGAGACTCAATCAGCCGTTGTAGGTGAACGCCATAATCGTTGCCATGTTGGGGCCAGTTCAACATAAAGCGATCGCCCGGAAGGCGACCATAATTGAGGAATTTCTCCACCCCATAGTTGTCCCAAGCCCCCAGGAAGTCTGAGGGAACATCAATCGCAGGGGCCGGGATTTCTGGAGCGACGGCCCCCTCACCATAGTCTTGTAAAACCCCCACCCAGGTCATAGCCTGCACGGGATACTGGGCAGTCTGGGAGTTGGGAGTTTCTGGGGCGCTGGGTTCGTTGAATTGCGATCGCCATTCCCAACCCCAGCGATGGGGGATATCCGCCAGGGCCAGGAGATCTCCTAATTCTGTGCCATCTAAAATCACCTCAGCCGTCACATCAAAATCTTGAAACGCAACCTCCCGCAGGCGATTGTTTTCAACTCTCACCCCTTGAGGTGTTTCTCCCCAAATCCAATGCAAATTGGGTAAGGCCTCGAGCCAATCTTGAAAAATCTGCGCCCCAACGGCGGGATTGAAGGTGAAGAAACTCACCCAACCCCAATCGAGTCCCCCCGGTTGACGCTGTTGTAATTCCCGCAAGAATTGTCCCCACAGGCCCGTCTGTAGGGCCAGGAGTTCATTACCATCCGGGGCGCTCACTCCCCCAGCGGTGAGCATTCCCCCCAACCAGGGAAATTCACTGACTAATAGAGTCTTCACTCCCTGTCGCGCTGCCTGAATCGCCGCCGCCGTCCCCCCGGTTCCCCCTCCAACTACCAGAACATCTACAGAATGGCGATCGCGTGCGATGGACATAGGATAGGGAACAGGGAATAGGGAACAGGGAACAGAAAAGACGTAGGGGCGCGCCCTTGTGGACGCCCTAGGCAGTAAGGGGCGCGCCCTTGTGGACGCCCTAGGCAGTAAGGGGCGCGCCCTTGTGGACGCCCTAGGCAATAGGCAGTAGGGGCCGGGGGTGGGTGAAATTAGGAGGGTTGAGAGGGTTGGGAACGGGAGGGTAGGCTGGGGTAGAAACTGGCAACTAGGGCTAGACAGAGCCACCAGAGGGTATTGATTTGGGGTCGATACCAGACTGTATCCACTAAGCCGTGGGCCATAAACCCGGCTAGGCCAGCCACCGCCGCAATCAGGAAAAAGGCTTGAGGGTTAGCCTCGTCACGTAGCCGTTGCAGTTGGATTAGGGCCTGCTGAACCGTGACCACTAACAACCAGAGGAAAGCTGTCAAGCCTACCAACCCGGTTTCTACCGTAATTTCTAACAGCACCGAATAGGCACTTAAGGCCGTGTAGCGGGGGCGCATATAGAGCGGATAGACCTGATTAAAGGCCTCGTTGCCCGGACCAATGCCCAAAATGGGATGGTCACGAATCATCTGAATGACCGATGTCCAGACATTGATGCGGAAGTTGTTACTACTGTCGGCCCGGCCGATAAAGAGACTCGAAACGCGATCGCGAATGGGGGGAACGGCGGTTATAGCAATCAGAACAACGGCAACGGTTCCCCCTAAGAGCGTGGGAAGGGCCCATTTCCGCCAGGCCCGAGGTAAGAGATCGCGCCAGCCGTACACCATCAACAGAGCAAAGACAAATAGGCTGGCCGCCATGCCAACCCAGCCACCGCGACTATAGGTTTGGAAGAGGACAATGCTATTCAACCCGAACATGACCAGAGCCAACGCTTTACGGGGCCAACGTTCCCAGGCAAAGACCGCCCCTAGACTTAGGGCGATCGCCGGAATCAGATAGCCCGCCAAGAGGTTGGGGTTGCCTAAGTAGCTATACACCCGCGTCACGTTAGCTGAGGCAGAGGTGGGATCGGTCCAGGTGGCTAACGGGGCGGCTCCAAAGAAGACTTGACGCATTCCATACACACTTACCACCAGGGCCGTATGCAGGTAAACGGTAATTAAAATGGAACGAAGCTTGGCTGACCTCAACACTCGTGCGGCCAGGGCAAACACCACCAAAAATAGGGTCAACTTAACCCAGCCGCGAACCGCCTGTTCTGGAACCCGCGAGAACGCCGTGGCCAGACTAGCTACCAACCAGTAGAGGCCGACCCCGATATGAATGGGGGTCAGGGCTAAATCACTGGTGTCTGACAGCAGGAAAACCAGCAAAAACGCGGCACACAGAGCCAGGAGAACACCAATTAGGGTCGTTGAGACAAAGGGAGCTAGGGCAAACAGAACACTCAACAAGAGTACGCCGAGACTGTCCGCCCATTGCATCAACCAGCTTCCTGTTTTCCAGGCCCCCAGGGAACCCAACAGAAGACGGCAGCCGTAGCTACCGCTCTGCCAGCGTTGGGGTGACCATTGGGACAGGGTTATAGATGTCCAAATATCGGTCATAGAAAGACGGGGAGCCGATCGATCTCCCCAAATGGGTCACAGAATCACGGCCGGGGGCCCGATCCTAAGAGTTGGTGGTCTGAGAAGCCAACATTTGCTTGAGTTTCGAGA
>SMDP01000142.1:1956-11502 GCA_012911965.1 Geitlerinema sp. P-1104 | reverse complement strand
GGGTAGATGATATCCGTTGATTGCGAGAGTTCTCTAACCATTAGTATCTCACGGTGAATTGACGACGTAAAATTGAGGCGATAACGATTGCGGCAGCTTGACCCTTATCATTGAATTATAGCATATTTTTTGAAGTGATTTTTAGCTTTTTATAAAAACTAAACAACAAAAACAAAACTAATCCTAATAGCAAGATATTTCGAACATTTAGCATGACGACAGAGAGAGGATACATCAGTCGCAATTGTCGTGTCACAAAGCTAACCGTTGTCGTTAACGCGAAACTGACACCGACCACCGTAACCGCTGGCCATCGTAAGAGAGAAACAAAAGGAAGTAGCCAAATCAAGTATTGAGGTGAGAAAACTTTGTTGGTAACGATAAATCCCAGTAAAGACAACAAAGAAAAGACCACTAAACTCTGGAGTTTAATCCATTGGCATTGTTGGATATCTTGCCGAAACGTCAAAGCTGCTAAGCCATAAATAACCAGCATCATCCCCAGAAATAAAACGGGTTGCAGAGTCAGCAAGGGAGACGCCAACGGTGAAACAATATGTTGTGCACCAAAATTCATTTCAGAACTGGCTTCAGTCAGTCCCAGGACATGACCCAAACTAATCAGTCCAGCCCAAAGACTTTCAATTTGTAAGCCTCGGTCTTTATGATAGGTCAAAAACGAGGTGAAACTGTCACCAGCCAAAAGCCAAAACGGTAGAAAACTAAGCAACGTTGTGGCGATCGCCCCTAGACTCAGTTTCCCCAGCCCCCGCCAATCCCGAGAGGCCGCAAAATACAGACCCCAGATGGGGAGCAATACCACCGGATACAGCTTCGTAGCGATGCCTAGACCGAGCGCCACCCCCGCTAAAAGCGGAAAATTGAAAATCATCCCCAACAGCCCCCCCAACGTCAGCAGAGTCGGAAATAAGTCATAGCGCCAGGGGAGGAGGGGCGCAAGGAGAACCGTCAACAGTAGATAGCCGACGAGGGTTTGCTGGGGACGAGGATGGGGAATCAGGGCGATTCCCACCCCCATAAGACTGGTTAGGATGAGATTTTCCAACACAAAGCCGATGGCGTAATCCACCGCATCGAGGGGAACTTGGGGCGATAGCCACTGGGGAATGAGGATGGGAATCAACGCTAATGGGGGATACTCCAGCAGAAAATCCCGGTAGGGGATGAGTCCTTGTTGCAGATAGAGGGAGATACGGTGGTAATGTTGTAGGTCAAAGCCATGCCAGCTTTGATACTGAGGGAAAATCCCAAGGCTAATGAAGGTCAGTAGCAAAAATTGTAGAATCAGGAGAACGATGATCCCCAGGGAACGGTGTTTCATAATCAGGGTGAACTCAGCAACATTTAGGATGGGGGCGACCCATGGACAGTTAGTCCATACTTTAAACCAATCTCTTAAATTACCTGTCTTCGGAGGGATATCAGTATGAGGTCTATTACGCAACCGGAACAGCGGACATCGAAATCGAATCTAGTCGATGTCTCCTTTGTTCTGCCCTGCCTAAATGAAGCCAGAACCCTAGAAACTTGTATTCAAAAAGCTAAAACAGCGATTGCCGAGTTGGGCCTGCGAGGAGAAGTCGTCATCGCCGATAATGGGTCAGACGACGGGTCCCAAGACTTGGCCAACTCCCTGGGGGCGAGAGTGGTGGACGTCCCTGTTCGGGGCTACGGGGCCGCCCTAATTTGGGGCATTAATGCCGCCCAAGGCACCTACGTGGTGATGGGAGATGCCGATGACTCCTATGATTTTCGGGAAGCGGTAGCCATGGTACAACAATTAGAGTCGGGTTATGACTTAGTGGTGGGAACTCGCCTTAAAGGGAGAATTATGCCGGGGGCCATGCCCTGGAAAAATCGCTATTTGGGAACCCCCGTCTTAACAGCCGTCGTCAATTCCCTCTATCAGTCTAACTTTTCCGATGTTAACTGCGGGATGCGGGCCTTTTCTAAACGGGCCTTTCAGAGGTTACAAATGGAATCCCCTGGCATGGAGTTTGCCTCAGAAATGCTGGTCAAAGCCGCCATTTTAGGCTTAAAGATTACAGAAGTTCCCATTACCTTACACCGTGACGGCCGCGATCGCCCCCCTCATTTGCGGCCCTGGTCCGACGGCTGGCGGCATCTTAAATATATTCTCCTATTTGCCCCCAAAGTCATCTACTGGGTTCCCGGCAGCTTTTTACTCAGCTTCGGGCTGATTCTAGCAGCGATGTTGAATCTCACCCCTGGAGGAGAAGCCGTCTATATCGGACAATTCCGCTTTAACGACCATTGGATTGTCGTCGCCGCCCTATCCTGTCTGCTAGGGTATGAACTGCTGCTAACCGGACTCCTCGCCCATCTTTACACCTTAACCCATCGCATCCAGCGGCGATCGCCCCGCATGGATCGGCTCGTCAAAGCCGTCAGCATCGAAAAAATCCTCCTGTTCTCCCTCATCATGGCCGGCATCGGCATCAGCATCGAGTTATCCGTCCTCCGAAGTTGGTTTGCCGTCGAATTCGGTCCCCTCCAAGCCATCCGTCCCGCCATCACCGGCATGGTCTTCATCCTCATCGGCGCCCAAACCCTCTTCAGTGGTCTATTCTACGCCGTCCTGTGCGATCGCTACCGCTTCACCCCAAAATAACCCCCTCCCCCCTTCTTCCCCTACTGCCTACTGCCTAGGGCGACCACAAGGGTGCGCCCCTACGTCTTTTCTGTTCCCTGTTCCCTGTTCCCTGTTCCCTGTTCCCTCCCCCATGCAAACTCTCCATCAATCCCTCGTCATGAACCGTCGGGTTCACGTTCTCGCCCGTCATCTAGCCGGCCTGATTCCCAACACCCAACCCCTCCAAGTCCTCGATGTCGGATGTGGAAGTGGTGAAATTGCCCTCGCCATCCAACAACTACGTCCCCACACCCAACTCAAAGGCGTTGACATTCTCGTTCGTCCCCAAACCGTAATTCCCGTCGAAGCCTTTGACGGACAAACCCTTCCCTACCCCGACAACCATGTGGATTTGGTGTTACTCGTCGATGTCCTCCATCACACCCACCATCCCCAGAAACTCCTGCAAGAATGTACTCGCGTCGCCAAACAGGCCATCCTCATCAAAGACCATATCGCCAACAACAGCTTCGATGAAGTGCGATTACAGTTTATGGACTGGGTCGGAAATCGTAGTTATGGAGTCTCCCTCCCCTATAACTACCTCTCCTCGGGTCAATGGAACCAACTCTTTGAGGAATTAGGCTGGTCTCCCGACGTCAAACGAACCCAACTACATCTCTATCCCTCACCCTTCAGCTATATCTTTGATGGAACGTTGCATTTTGTGGCCCGCCTTAAACCCACCCCCGAACTTCGGACTCTTCCATGATGCTGCGTCCCCCTGTAGTTTCCCCCCCTGCGGTTTTCCTGAACATCGCCCTCGCCTTTGGGGTCATCTTGGTCCTTCTCACCCCTCCCTTCCAATCCCCCGACGAACATCTCCATTTCTACCGGGCCTTGCAAATCGCTGACGGTCATCTCATCGCCAGCCAACAGAAGGGAGACTGCTACGGATACAGTCGCTATTTTGAGGATGACCTCTGTCTTGGGGGGGAACTTCCCAAAAGTGTTCTAACCACCGTTCGGAATGTCTCTCAAACGGACCTCCGCTTTGACCTCAACCAACGCCAACAGCCGCAAGACATTCTTAATCTGCTTCCTCTTCCCCTTCATCCCCAGCAACGTCTGTTTATCAACTTTAAAACCACCGCCTTGCATTCCCCGATTCCCTATCTTCCCCAGGCCCTGGGAATTGTGGTGGGTAAGGCGTTGCATCTGTCTCCCCTGGGACTGATGTATCTGGGACGATTCAGCAATTTAGGGGTTTGGCTGTTGGCGGTGACTCTCTCGATTCGTCTGACGCCGGTGAATCCTTGGTTATGGGTGGCCTTGGCCTTAACCCCCATGTCGTTATTTCAAGCCGCATCCCTCTCGGTGGATGTTCTTACGAATGGTGTGGCGTTTTTGTTTGTGGCTTGGGCCTTACAGCAGGGAATGCCCGATAAGACCTCACAGCGGTTGACCTTACAGGAGATTGTAGCCTTTGGGGGTTTGGCGATCGCCCTCTCGTTGGCCAAACTGGCCTATTTCCCCCTCGTCTTTGTTGTCTTCCTGATTCCCCGCCGTCGTTTTGGACCTCGGCGACGCTACTGGCTGAGTTTGGGGGGAATTATTCTGGGGTCACTCTTGGCTGTGGGCCTCTGGTCCCAGGTGGTCTCCCAAATTTATATCCCTCTGCATCCTGAGTTATCCCCCCAGGCCCAAATTGAGTATGTGTTGGGTCATCCCTTGCAGTTTGTGGCGACGCTGGGCCGAACCGCTATCACTCAGGGGGGAGAGTTGGCCCGACAATTTATTGGCGTGTTGGGATGGTTAGATACCCCACTTCCCCAGGGATTGATTGTCTCCTACTGGGGAGTATTAGCATGGCTGGCCCTGGTTACCCCCACCCCCAGCAGAGACTTGAGGTGGTCACAGCGAAGTTGGCTTGCGATCGCCGCCCTATCCAGTATTCTAGTTCTGTGTAGTTTGGCCTACCTCTGGAACTTCGTCGGAGACCCCATCATTGGCGGCTTGCAGGGACGCTATCTTATCCCCATTGCCCCACTTTTGGGACTGCTTCCCTCGCAACGTCCCTGGCGTAGCCTTCCCGAACTTCCCCCCTGGCTACTGATTGGCTATCTCCTAGTCTCCCTAACCCTCACCAGTTGGGTCTTAGCCCAACGCTATTATGGCCCTGTCTAATTAACTCAGTCCTCGGGGGTATTTTCCACCTTAAAGTTGCGTGAATCTCACTATGTCCCAGTCACAAGAGTATAACTACTTTGGCGATCGCATTTCTTGGCTTGACAAACGTCGAATGCAATCCTCTCTCGCCATCCGACGCCAACTCTATGATGCCTTTATCCGGATGGTGGGGGGGGTCTCCGGTAAAATTATTTTAGATCACGGAACAACTCCCGATACTGACCATATTGATAGCAACTGTTTCATTCGTTGGCTTTTAGAAGATGGAGCAACGGTTTATGCTACCTCCCCCGAACCGATTAGCCATCTGGAAAAACACTTTCCGGGCTTAATTGTAGTGTCCTTTCCCCCAAAGCCAGAACATCTCCCAGCCGTCGATTTTGTGATATCCTCAGCCGTAATTGAACATGTCGGGTCTCAAGCTGATCAACTTAAGTATCTCCGGGATATTTTAAGCTTGGGAAAAGGATTGTTTTTAACCACACCCAATCGCTATCATTGGTTGGATTTCCATACTAAGCTACCCCTTTTACATTGGTTACCCCGTCCCCAACATCGTCGTATTCTCAAAACATTAGGGTTAAGGTTCTGGGCCCAGGAAAAAAACTTGCGGCTACTCTCCCAAAAGGATTTAGCTCGTTTGATTTGGAATATCGTTCTCGAACAAGAGGGAGATTACTCAGTTCAATGGATTTATCCAAAATTCCTCGGAGCAGTTTCTAATTTAGGGGTTGTAGCATATCGCCGAGATTGAAAGGTATGGGTATGGTTTGTTGTATTGGATATGGAATTGTAGGGGCTAAGAATTTTTAGCCTCTACAGGAATGAATATAATCTGCCATCAATTGCCCTGGTTATCCTGGAATCATAAAACCCAGATTGAGTGAATCTCCTCTCTTTCGCAAACGAAATTGTGGTATTCTAAAATTAGCGGATTTTACAATTTTTATTATGAACGTTATTCCAACTAAAATTCCTGATGTTTTACTGATTGAGCCTCAAGTCTTTGGCGACCACCGAGGCTTCTTTTTTGAGAGCTTTAATCACAAACGCTTTGAAGATAAAACTGGCGTTAAAACCCAATTTGTTCAAGATAATCACTCCCGTTCTAGTCAAGGAGTTCTGCGAGGATTACATTATCAAATTCAGCAAGCCCAAGGTAAGCTATTACGAGCAACTGTGGGAGAAATTTTTGATGTAGCGGTAGATATTCGCAAACAATCACCAACCTTTGGGCAATGGGTGGGCTATCGCTTGAGTGCCGAAAACAAACAGCAACTCTGGATTCCCCCTGGCTTCGCCCATGGCTTCGCTGTTCTTTCAGAGGTGGCAGAAGTGCTGTATAAAACCACCGATTACTATGCTAAAGAGCATGAACGTAGTATTCTTTGGAATGACCCGGATTTAGGGATTGACTGGCAGTTAGGAGACATTGAACCTCGACTCTCTGCTAAGGATGAAGCCGGGGTATTGTTGAAAGATGCGGAGGTATTTGAATAATGCGGATTTTGTTAACCGGTGTCAACGGACAATTGGGGGCCGAGTTACAGAAAACCTTACTTCCCTGGGCAGAGGTGGTTGGCGTAGGCCGCGATCGCCTGGATTTGTCTCAAATTGACTCCATTCCCCCTGTTGTTGAGGCGATTCAGCCCGATTTAATCATTAACTGTGCCGCCTATACGGCTGTGGACAAAGCCGAAACCGAGGTCGAGTTGGCCCATCAAGTGAATGCGATCGCCCCTGGAACCCTAGCCAAAGCTGCCACCCAGGTGGGGGCTACTCTGCTTCATATCTCCACCGATTATGTCTTCGACGGGACTCAAAGCCATCCCTACGTAGAAACCGACACCACCAACCCCATCGGGGAATATGGCAAGTCCAAATTTGCCGGGGAAATGGCAATTTTGCAAACCGGGGCCCCTCATATTATCCTACGGACCGCCTGGGTCTATGGCGTTGGGGGAACGGGCAACTTCGTCAAAACCATGTTGCGGTTAGGGAAAGAGCGAGAGGAAATCCGAGTCGTCGCCGATCAGGTGGGGAGTCCTTCCTGGACCGGGGATATTGCCGGGGCGATCGCCAAAATCGCCGGCCGTCATCAACGTCTTGTAGGAACCTATCACTTTACCAACAGTGGTGTCGCCAGTTGGTACGACTTCGCCGTCGCCATCTTTGAAGAAGCCACCGCCTTAGGATTTCCCCTACAAGTCAAGCGAGTCGTCCCCATCACCACCGCCGACTATCCCACTCCCGCCCAACGTCCCGCCTATTCTGTGTTGTCCGGGAAAAAACTAGAAGCCATACTAAATGGACCTGCACCCCACTGGCGACAGGGATTACGCCAGATGTTAGCAGGGTTGCAGGCCTCTTAACCGATGAAGTGTAGCGTGCGGTTAAGCCTAGTTTTGCAGCATTTCCATCACCCGCTGTTGCAGGGAAGGATCTTGCTGCACCGCTTGAGAAATCAGGTTGAACTCCTGCACATCTAAGCCCTCTTGTTGCACAGCCGTTTCCATCTCCATTTCTGCCTCTTGGCGGATTCCGGAAATCCGTTCAACGGCTTGGTCAAAAACTTGTGCCTCTTCGTTAGAGACATTAACCTCAGCCTGTAGGTTGGGGTCTTGTTGACTTTGAGCAATTTCATTGAAACGCTCGATGGTGAGTCCTTGGGCCTCAATAACCTCAATCATTTGGGCCTGGGCCTGTTGTTCAATGGCTTGGATTTGTTGAATGGCAATGGCGAAGCGTTCTAAATCCGACTCAGTGACATCCATCTGAGGGGCCTCTTGCATCCCCCCAGGTTGAGGCTGAGGGGCCCCAGGTTCTCCACCAGGTGCTTGCTGAGCGCTTACGGTGGATGCACCCCCGAACAATAACAATCCCATCAGGGTACTTCCAGCCAGTAGTTGCTTAAGCATGAAAAAATCCTCTTTTTAGGTCAGTCTCCACGAGGGAGTTCGCATGGAGGGCGATCGCCCCGGAAGCTCGCTTTAGTTTTAGCGCGACTTCTCACATTGATCAAGTTGTCATGCCGATGTGACCCCATCTTGACAATGATGTGACACTTCTGACACAGTTTTTAACGTTTCGCCAAGGGAAATCTCTCTAACCCAGTCTAGGAGTGAATCCGAAGCCTAATGGAGAAAGACAGAAGCAGAGGGTGCTGGCCTTGTGGATAGCCAGTTCCTCCTGGTGTAAATCGATGGCTGGCGGGGCCAGGTCGTCATGAGGGGAGGACATGAATCAGACGGATACGGTGGTTGTAGCGAGTCAATCGAGCGGGCTGTTCTATGAGGAGAGTATCATGACATCCATCTGATTGGGGATTCTTATTGTCGGGATTTAACCCAGCATTCTTATATTACCGATGACTCGATTGGGGGAAACTTTGTTAGGCTAGGCAGTGACATTGGCTCGATTCCTAAAAAGGTGCTGAATTATGGCAAGACTGGTTGAATTTGATTTAGGCAATGGTCAAACGGTTTTGATTGAGGTCGAGGATGTTGAGTCTGATGGTATTGAGCCAGTCTCTAAGCGACCCGGAGAGGTGGCGGCTCAAGCGAGAAAGACCTTCGCTGAAGCCCTCGACACCCTGAAACCTATGGTAGAAAACATTAAGGCCCGCCTCGATGGCATGACTGAACCCGCTGATGAGGTGCAAGTCAAATTTAGCGTCAAACTCACTGGCGAAGTTGGGGCGGTGGTGACGAAGGTGGGCGGTGAGGCAACTTACGAAATTACGTTGAAGTGGCAGAACAAGTAGAACTCAGTCGCGACGATTACGAAAGGGCGATCGCCCGGATTTTTTTTACGAAGCCAGACACCGGACAGAAAACAGTTGTCGGAACGGGATTTTTGGTAGCCCCCGGCTATGTGCTGACCTGTGCCCATGTGGTGTTGCAGGCTCTGGGTTATCATGGCAAGGGTCAATTTGAAGCTGCCCCTGCCCCTCTACAGCAAATCATCATCCTTGAGTTTCCAGTGGCCAGTAGCCAACCCATCGAAGCAGAGGTGGTGGCCTGGGAGCCGTATGCCATCGATCAGGGGGATATTGCCGGCTTGAAGTTATTAACGGCTGCTCCCCCCTCGTTGCAACCCATTCCCTTGATTCGATGCCGTTGCGAAGAGATACAGAATCAGCCCCACGGGGTGTATGGTTTTGCCGATGACGTGGGGAATCGTACCGATGCCTATCGCCCCAAGGCCAATGCGGCGGGAGGGCGCTTTCAGCTCTGGAAAGCAGGTAATAATCCACCGGATGAGACGATTCAAGCTGGTTTTAGTGGTGCGGCGGTGTGGAACGAGGAGCGCAGGGGCGCTATCGGTATGATTGCTACAGCGGCAGTTTCCAAGAACGATCGCAGTCAAGCCTATGCGATTGGGGAAGAGTTACTAAACCCCCTCGTACAGACGCTGTTTGCCCGCAGTTTGTATGATTGCCTTCAAGAGAACTTGACCCCGGCCATGTACAGGGCCATCGAAAAAGCCTTTTGGTTGTGCGATACTGACGGCGATCGCTCGGGCCGTGATGCCCTGCTCGATCAGTTACTCCATTTAGCTCAATTGCCGAGTCGTGGCTGGCAGCAGGCAGGCCGTGAGGTCGATCGCCTGACGCAGTGGGCGCTATTGCTTTCGGTGATGGACGGTCTACCTCAAAGACTGGTGGATGATCTCGAAGCCTGGGTGGCCTTACGGCAGTTTGATTTTAACGAGTTGTACAAACAGGCTAATCGTTATCGCCA
>SMDP01000142.1:0-1734 GCA_012911965.1 Geitlerinema sp. P-1104 | reverse complement strand
AGATGAGCCGATGCTGCATTGCTTTGTGGCCCGGCAATATCTAGGCTGGGATCTAGATGCTCAGGAGACCCAGGATGGCTTCACTCTGGGTAGCCAATACAAGCTGGTAATGCGCACTGACCTCAGCCAGTCCCCCACGGGCAAGCGATACCACAGCCTCTGGAAAAAGCAGTGGGAAGCGGTAGAGAGGCGGCAGAGAGAAACGGCTCGTAGCACCTTTGTCCGTGGCGACTGTAGCAACAATAGACCACGTCTGTTCCAACAATTGCGCAATGCTGAGATGGCTATTTTAGAGAACCTTCCCGGTGACCAGGTGGACGAGATTTTTCGGTTTCTAGCCAGAAAAGGGTGCTGGCCCATTGTCCTCTGGGCAAGGCATCATGAGGGATGTGAGCAGCTCGATCCGCTACTCGATTGTGCCGTCATAGACCTGCCTGAACAGGTTTACAACGCCCGTTTAGACAGTCTTGAGCCAGAGCCAGGTGAGGATGCCCTGGGTTGCCATTTGACTCTGGTGTGGGAAGATTTTAAGGTCATCCCGCCCACATGGGAACGGTTAGATCAACAGGTGTGCTGAAGGGGATACACAACCCATGAGTGACGAGCAAGACAAGCAAGCGGATATCTTCGATCCCATCTTCAAAGGGACGGGAACCCCCGCCACTGACGACCAGGGCAAGCCCCTGATTGAAACCCTGCCCGATCCCCCCACTTGGCGACGGGCCGATCGCCGCAAGCAAGAGCGGGGGGCCACTTTTCAAGCGCAGTCCAACGAGATTGAATTGGTGAATGCAGCCCTGTACCTGCGGCGACCCCTGCTGGTGACCGGCAAACCGGGGGTGGGTAAAACCTCCCTGGCCTATGCCATTGCCCGCGAACTCGATCTCGGAGAGGTGTTATATTGGCCCATCACTACCCGCACCACCCTTAAAGATGGGCTATATCTCTATGACGCGATCGCCCGCCTGCAAGACTCCACCGAAAAGGAGCGCAGTGGCCCCAACCGCTTCGACAACATCGGCAAATACATTCGCCTGGGACCGTTAGGCACAGCTCTGTTGCCCGCGAACAAACCCCGCATCCTGATTGTGGATGAAATCGACAAAAGCGATATCGACCTGCCTAATGACCTGCTCTACGTCTTTGAGGAGGGGAATTTCGAGATTCCTGAACTGACCCGGATTGAAGACATCAAAGCCGATGTCGAAGTGCGGACTGCTTATAAGGACGAGCAAGAGTTTACCTTTAACGATGAGGCGGGGGTCGTGGTGGAGGGCAAAACCACAATCGCCAAGGGCCAGGTCACCTGTAATCAGTTTCCGCTGATGATTTTGACCAGTAACGGTGAGCGGGACTTTCCACCGCCGTTTTTGCGGCGCTGTATTCGCCTGACGATGCAAGAACCGGACGAGAAGCGGCTAACGGATATCGTGAAAGCCCATCTGCGACAGGAGGAGAATGGAGACCGCTTAATTGCTGAATCTGAGCAGAAAATTGCCGATTTGGTCAGACGATTTATCGAGAAACGCAGCCATTATAGTAAGGGGGATTTAGCCACTGACCAGCTTTTAAATGCCATTTATCTGATCACCCGTGAGCGTCCGCTCAATATCCCCCCTGACGTTAGTAGCCCCGGAGACTTAATTGACCGCCTGTGGAAGCATCTCAGCAGCAGCGAAGACCAACTATCGGACAATCGGCGCAGAGGCTGAGACAGCAGCTTGGGCTTGACCT
>SMDP01000141.1 GCA_012911965.1 Geitlerinema sp. P-1104 | reverse complement strand
TTAACATTGATTGTGACTTGGGAGGTGTTGCTTAGTTCAACTGTAATATATTTTTACCCTTTTTAACATCCCTGACTTCTAGAATCATATCTGAAAGATTGCTCCAAATTGTTAGGAAAGCATGACGTTTTGTCCATGATGCGATCGTCATTGGTTAAATATTGAGTTACTCTAGGGCCGTGGACCGGTAAACTAATATTGATGTTTTAATCAACTCTAGTCCAAAAAAAAGCAGTAACCCGTAGGCAACTGCTTTTAATGAGTTATGCGAAGAGCGAACTGAGAAATTCGCGCGTAGTAGAGACGATGTCAGTGACTGAAACCGGATATCGTCTATCACAGCCAACAAAATTAGGGGGGGCTGCGATGACCCCTTAAAGTCCTGGAATCCATAGTATCACCGATCGCCCCAAAACACTAGCCCTGGCGGCGACGATACCATTGTGCCAATCGTTTGGGGGAAATTCCCAGTAAATAGCCCAAAACAATCAATTGATTGAGCCATGTGACTCGTAGCACCCCCAGCCCTTCCCAGCGTCGTGCAGAGGTGACCACAGCTACCGGGGCGATCGCCACCCGTCCTTGTCGCTGTAGGCGGCGCACCAACTCAAAATCTTCCATCAATGGTAAATCAGGAATCCCTCCCAACTGCACCAATCGTTCACGAGAGAGAAACAAACCCTGATCTCCATACGGAAACCCCAACCCGCGCGATCGCCAACGCACCCCCCACTCCACCCAGCGCAACGGCCAGGCCTGACTAGCCACCGCCAACTCAAAGGCTCCAGCCACCACCCCCTCATCCCGCAACAACTCCCGGATTAACATATCAAAGCCCCGAGGAACCCGAGTATCCCCATGCAGCAACAGCACCCATTCCCCCTGAGCCGCCTGGAGACCGACATTAAACTGAAGGGCCCGCCCCGGAGGAGACGATAGCAGCCGCAGCGACGTTGACGACTCCCCCTGACCCACATAAGCTTGAACAATCTCAACCGTCTTGTCCTGACTCCCCCCATCGACCACAATCACCTCCAGATTCTCTCCCGTCAACACTCGCTCCAGAGTCTGACGAATCTCAGAGGCTTCATTCAAAACCGGAATAATCACAGAAATCATGGGCCGACTCTGACATCTGGCCCGATCCCAAACCCCTAACTCCTCAGGATGATCCACATCAGACAACGGCGATAACTGCTGAACCGTTAACCCTAACTCCTGACTTCGTTCCAGGGTTTGTCTCAACACGCGATCGCTGCCCCAATCAATCCCCTGACACAACCGCTCAAACCCCTCAACAGGCATCGTGCGCAAACCCATCAGATAATAGCCCCCATCAGTGGCTGGACCCAAAACCAGATCCATCTCCTTCAAACTCTCCAACGCCTGTGTGATGGTTCCCTCATCAAGTTCGGGACAATCAATCCCCACCACAACCAACCGTTCCACCCCCTCAGCAAAGCCCTCCTGAAACGCCCGCACCAGGCGATCGCCCAAATCTCCAGGCCCCTGAGGCCTCACCCGTAAATCCTGCCCCAACCAAGCACGAACTTGACCCGCAGCTGCCCCCACATAGCGAATTTGTAACCAGCCCCCGGATTTCTCACGCCAGGCCCGTAACTGATCAACAGTATGTCGAGTCATCTTCTCCTGTAGCCAGGCGGCCCCTCGTGGTCCCAGAGCCGGGATGAGACGGGTTTTCGTTTTCCCCGGTACTGGATAGCGAGTAAAAACAATGGCTCCCACAGGGGTCTGGCCCCGGACTTCGGCATCTATCATCACAGTTGTGATCCTTAGCGGTCATCAATCAATATCCTAATTTCTAAAATTGATGTAGTTCACAGCGATCAAGGCCTTTCACCGATCCACCCCAACTTTTTTGTAAAAATCCACGGTGAGGCCTTAGAGATTCCGCTAAGATCGCCTATATTGAAAGGTGTTTTAAGCACACTCCGGCATTGGCAAAAGGCATGGCGAATAAACAAAGCGACCCCATTGGTATCCGGTTTGACGAGGAGTTGGCTCCCGAGCCGTCCTCGCCCATCCCTGCACCGGCTGAGGACGCGGCAGCACCAGCCTCCCCAGACGCACCCTCACCCCCCTCATCGGAAGCCGCCACACCCATGCCCCTGTTGGCTCGGGTGGCTTTACTACCCCAGAAAACCCTGGAGCGATTGTGGGGCTGGCATCTATTTTGGTTTCTCGTGCTGGTTGGCTTCACCAGTACCGGGATGGGTGCCTTAGTTTGGCTGTTCTCCATGCCCCCAGTCACAGATTGCCGGACAGTCTCTAACCTCGCGCCAGAGCGATCGCGGCTCTACTGCGCTCAACAAGCCGCCCAATCCGGTCAAGTTCCAGAAATTGAACGAGCCATCCGCCTAGTCCAAAATTGGCCCGAAGACCATCCCCTCTACCGCCAAGGGGTTCGCTTTATGGAGCAATGGTCTCAGATGCTGATGCAACGGGCCAATCAGGAAGTCATTGCCGGCAACTTACCCGTGGCGATCGGGCTGCTGAGTCGTATTCCCAGCAATAGCCCCCTCTACAACGAAGCCCAAACAACCATTAACAACTGGGATCAAGGTTGGGAACGAGGGCAACAGCTCTATGCCCAAGCTATGGATGCCCTGAAAGCTCAGCGTTGGAATGATGCTGAAGTTCATGCCCAACGTCTCGGGCGCATCGGCGATCGCTATTGGAGTGGCGCTCGCCTTGATACCCTAATGGCACGAGTCGCCGCTGAAAAAGAAGGGCGACGACGGCTCAAGCAAGCTCGCGAGAGCATTGTCTGGAATACTCCCCAGGAATATCAAGCGGCTCTGGCACTGGTGATCAATATTGAACCCGAAACCTTCGCTCGGGCTGATGCGGCCGGGGATATGGAGACTTGGAGTGCCAAGGTGATTGAGCTGGCCATCACTCGCCAGATTGAGGGCGACTATCAGGGCGCGTTGGAAGCCGCTCAAGTCATTCCCCCAGAAGCCTCAGTGTATGAAATGGCCCAAGAAGTGCGGCTATTTGCACAAACCGATCGCATCCTCAACGCCGAAAATCTCTTTCAACAGTCCATTGGCGGGAATATCTTGGCATTACTAGAGGCCCAAGCCCTAGCCGAGAGTTTCAGCAATGACCATCCCCTCTATGGCATTGCCCAAAATCGCATTCCTCTATGGCAAGACCATTTGCAAGACCTCTATCAACTGCAAGTTGCTAGTGTCGTGGCTGATATTGGGCAACCCTTTGCCCTCAACTTGGCCACCTCTCAAGCCGCCGCCATTGACACCAATCGCCCCCGGCGTGTTCATGCCCAAACTCTAGTGGCTCATTGGAGTAACGAAGTGCAACGGGTCGGCGATCGCCCCTATTTACGTCGTGCTCAACGCTTAGCTGAACTCAATACCATCGAAGGACATCAAGCAGCCATCGTCCAGGCTCGTAACATTGGTGAAGATCGCGCCGCTTGGTCCGAGGCTCAAGCCCTGATCAGCAATAGCCAAGAGCAAATTCTCCTGCTTCAAGATCGTCCGATTCTTGAAGCAGCCGAAGAACTAGCCCAAACTGAGAAATTTGCCGAAGCCGTCGAATTGGCCCAGCAAATTGAGCGCGATCGCCCCCTCTACGACGAAGCCCGAGAAGCCATCTCCCGCTTCCGAGAAGAGTGGAGCCGCTTTGAAGACCGACCGATTCTCGATGAGGCGATCGAATACGCTGAAGAGGGACAACTGACTGATGCGATCGCCACCGCTGCGCAAATCGCCCCAGGCCGTCCTCTCTACTTTGAAGCCCAAGCTGAAATTGGCCGCTGGCTGCGAGAGCGAGATCAGGGCATTCCCTCCTCCCGCTCCCGTTCTAACTCCCCGGCTCCAGCCCCAGCTCCAGCCCCAGTTTCAGCCCCAGCCTCAGCCCCAGCCCCAGCCTCAGCTCCAGCCCCGGCTCCAGCTCCAGCCCCGGCTCCAGCCCCAGCCCCGGCTCCAGCCCCGGCTCCAGCCCCAGAACCCTACTACGCCCCAGCCCCCGCACCGGAACCCTATTACGCCCCCGCTCCAGCCCCAGAACCCTATTACGCCCCTGAGCCAAACTATGCGGAGCCGGAGCCATACCAGCCTGACCCGTCCGAGAAGAAAATTGTCTACTAGGCGTTTTGCATTTACCTCCCTCTTGGTCGATGGTACGGCTATTTCAAGTCAGTACCATCCTCCGGCGATGTTATGACTGACACGGATGATACGTTAACTCTGCTTTTAATTGAGACCGATGAGATTATTCGTTTAGGACTGCGAACCTGGTTAGCAAAACAAACCGGAGTTGCCGCCGTATTAGATACCAACACCGTTGCTCAAGCTCTCGCCACCCTAGAGGATAGCCCCGCCGATGTCATTATCGTCGGGGACTTCGCCTCGGGCCTGCGCCTAGCTCAAACCCTAGAACCCGAGCCTCCCAAATCCCCAACCCCAATTCTGTTATGGTGTTCAGCCTTAACCGTCGCTCAACTGGGCCTCGCTCGCCGAGCCGGACTGGGGGGCTATTGTGCCAAAGGAACCCCGCCCCGAGAACTATTTAACGCCGCCCTACGGCTGCTGGCTGGAGAGCAAACCTGGCAGGCCCCCGCCCGCATTGATCCTGAAGCGGATATCAGCAACCCCCCTCCCGCTCCCTCAGCGCCGAGTTCTCGCGTTCCCGGCGTTCAATACATTGATGCCGAACAAGAGCAGTTAGAGCGTTGGCTTCAAGACCCTAATCTGACCTTATTTCAGCGCATTATCTTTAACGGCCGCCGCCGGGAACTTAACGCCGCCCGTTGGCTCCTCTGTCAAGTGCGATCGCCCCGTCGGGTCCCCGTAAAGCGCCCCCAACCCCCCGCCGTCTCAGCCCCATCGCGCCCATCTAATGCCTTGGCGGTGTCCGATGGTGGGGCGATGACCGCCGCTCACCTCGCTAGCGAAGATCTCGAAGACATCTTGCTTGATGCTATCCTCAGCAAGCTTCAGCCCCCCCTGCGTAATCTCAGTGATACTCCCCTCGAAATTGAGATTTTACGCACCGACAAACGGCGACAACTGTTGGTGACCGCCCTACGAATCTTCCAAAACCTACTCAGTGAACTGCGCCATTCTGATATTACTCCGGCTCGGCTGCGAGATCGCCGCGATCGCCTGGCGTTAGATTTATGGCGGGAAACCACCCAAGAATTTTTTGGCCGCTATTACAGCCTCACGTTCAATGGTGAATCCTTAGAACTGGTGGATATCTTGCTACGGGAAGCGGAGGTGGTGCAAAGTGCCATCCTGGATAAAATCCCCTTCCTCCCGGAACTGCTATCTCATCTATTGTTCCAAACTCCCTTGGCCGTCGATGACCAAACCTGCGAGTTCGGCAGCCCTGAGGCGACGCTACGGGCTGAATATCTCTTGCATAACCTGCTAATTGCCATCGCCAACGGGGTCACCCAGCCGCTTCTAGACCAAGTGACCGGCATCGAAACCATTGAACGACAGTTTTACGATCGCCGTTTCCTCTCCACCCGAGATATTGAGCGACTGCGTAATGATTTATCCTGGAAATATCGCTGGGAAACCTATCTCGAAGAACCTCGGGCGATTTATGAAAGTCGCTTTTGGCTATTTGTCTTAACGGAACGGGGCATTAAGCGCATGGCAATCTATGCCCACCGTCGCGAGGAATTTTTAGCCCTGTCTGGGGTTCGCCAAGCCGTTACCCTCGTCCTGGAAGGCCGAGATGCCCTGGCACCTCGGTTGCGCTCGGTGGTGAGCTGGGTTGGCAATGGACTGGTTTATGTTCTTACCCAAGTCCTCGGACGAGGCATTGGCCTAGTCGGACGGGGCATTTTGGAAAATTTGGGCAGCGGTAGAACCCGCGCCTCCCGATCTGGGGGGAAGGAGTAGCGGTTAGGAACTCCGTTGTTGCGCGAGATCTCGGATCAGGGGCGTTTTGCTGCGGATGTAATCATCTAACAGCCGCACATCACCACTGTCTAGGGCTAAACTTTGTTGCAGTTGTTTCAGGAGCCATTGAGACAAACTGGCATCATCCAAACTCAGGATGAGGTTGGCTTGGGTTCGCTCCACAATGGACCAAAGTTGACGAAGTAAGATGGGAGTCACAAGTACCTCCTGGGGTTACAGTCAGAACAACCCAGAGTCTCTGGGTTTCATTAAGTTGAGGCTTAACGGCTCTCTGAGTCGCCGACGTTTACAGCATAGCGTGTTTTTAAAAACCCACAAGATCTCCAGACAACTTCGCAAAAAAACTTTGATCTTGATGAGTGTTTTCTCAGAAACGAGTCTTAAAAACAGACCCATTAACTGCCATAACTCGGAGCCGGGTCTAGGCATCATCCTCACGATTTCAGGGGACTCACAGCTTTGTCTTGGCAATCATTCGGTTACGACGGCACTCTCATTTTCGGGGAAATTGTCCCCCGATAAATCCGTATTCCTGCGGATTTATTGTTAATTTTAGTAACAGTTTTCTCTAAGATCTCGTCAGTCAACAGCTCATGGCCCTGAGAACCAACGACAAGAGCCGCACTGTATCCTGGCTCCAGGGAAAGCCGTTGAGCCTCAAATGTCGGCGATCGCACCAGTTCACCGGCTCCCCTAGAGTCCG
This sequence comes from Geitlerinema sp. P-1104, assembly GCA_012911965.1. Classification (GTDB taxonomy): domain Bacteria; phylum Cyanobacteriota; class Cyanobacteriia; order Cyanobacteriales; family Geitlerinemataceae; genus Sodalinema. Next base: position 5,029 of record SMDP01000141.1, on the reverse strand, counting down.
ATGAACAGCGCCAGAGGGCCATGCGATCACCCGGCAAGGGCGCCGGATCAAGTTCCACCCGAGATAACGCCCCCAACCCTTCCCCAGTCGCCTTGAGATAGGCCTCTTTAGCCGTCCAATAGTCAAAAAAAATCTGACGTTGGTAATCCCCGGATAATTGCTGCAATCGCTCCCACTCCGACTCTTGAAAAAACCGTCTTGCCAACCGTAGCATCGGCACCGCACGATGAACTTCGAGATCAATACCTAAAGGGCGATCGCGACTAAAGGCCAACAGGGCCCAATCCCCCGAATGAGAGAGATTGAACCGTAGAGGATAGCCCGGCAAAAACGGTTTGCCATGGGGGCCTAGCTCAAACTGTAACGAATTAGGAGCCAGACCCAAATAAGCCCCCGCCAGCCGCCGCAGCCAACCACGAGTCAGCACAAACCTCTGGCGATCGCCCTCATGACGATAGCGATCCGCCCGTTCCCGTTCCGCCAAGGATAAGCACCCCCAAGCCCGACCCAGATCCCCAGTCTCCCTCAACCCTAAACGCCACACCCAAACCTGATCCGCCCACAGAGTCGGTAATACCGGCCAGTAGGGCCAGTCCATGGCAGACTCGTCACTCATACTTCGGTTTTCCCAATGATGAAACTACGATAAACCCGACTACGGTTTCCCCTAATGGCACTCCTCAACGCAACCTGTACCATGAGAAATAAGTACGCGGAAGCCCCGGTTTGCAGCCCAACTCCCTTGATACCGTCCCCATCCAGGTTCGGAAAATACCCCTTCAAGGGAAGTGCCTCAGCCGTTCAGTATAGAAACAGACATCGGAATCTATCGGCGAGAGTTTAACAGAGTTCGAGCCAAACCGATTCGAACCCTGGCTCGCTTGGAGCATGGGTTGGCGATCGCACTCCCCCGAATCAGCGAACCCAACTAACAGGATGCCCCCAAGCACCTGCTTGGGCCACCGCACCTTATTTTTTTGTAGAGACTAAACATTTTAGGAGACTTATGGCTAAAGTCGTTGGAATTGACCTCGGAACAACCAACTCTTGCGTTGCCGTCATGGAAGGGGGGAAACCCACCGTTATCGCGAACGCCGAAGGGTTTCGCACCACCCCATCCGTTGTGGCCTATGCGAAAAACGGCGATCGCCTGGTGGGTCAGATCGCCAAACGCCAAGCGGTGATGAACCCCACCAACACCTTCTACTCCGTTAAACGCTTCATCGGTCGTCGTCATGACGAAGTAACCCACGAAACCACAGAAGTTCCCTACAACGTCCTCAACGTTAACGGTAGCGTCAAACTCGACTGCTCCCAAGCCGGAAAGCAGTTCGCCCCCGAAGAAATCTCGGCCCAAGTGCTGCGGAAACTGGCTGAAGATGCCAGCAAGTACCTCGGGGAAACCGTCACCCAAGCCGTCATTACCGTTCCCGCTTACTTTAACGACTCCCAACGTCAAGCCACCAAAGACGCCGGGAAAATCGCAGGCTTAGAAGTTCTGCGGATTATCAACGAGCCGACCGCCGCTTCTCTGGCCTACGGACTCGACAAAAAAAGTAATGAAACCATCCTCGTCTTCGACCTCGGTGGCGGAACCTTCGACGTCTCCATCCTAGAAGTGGGCGATGGCGTATTTGAAGTCATGGCCACCTCTGGGGACACTCACCTCGGTGGGGATGACTTCGATAAACAAATCGTCGACTACATCGCCGCTGAATTTGAAAAATCCGAAGGCATTGACCTGCGCAAAGATAAACAAGCCCTACAACGGCTAACGGAAGCAGCAGAAAAAGCCAAAATCGAACTCTCCAGCGTCACCCAGGCGGAAATCAACCTCCCCTTCATCACCGCCACCCAAGATGGCCCCAAACACGTCGATATGACCCTGACGCGGGCCAAATTTGAGGAAATCTGTGCTGACCTCATCGACCGTTGCCGCATCCCCGTGGAAAACGCCCTCAAGGATGCCAAACTCAGCAAAACGGACATCAACGAGGTGGTTCTCGTCGGTGGTTCAACCCGGATTCCGGCTATTCAACAGTTGGTTGAGAAAGTTCTCGGTAAAGCCCCCAACCAAAGCGTTAACCCCGATGAAGTGGTCGCCACCGGTGCCGCCATTCAGGGTGGGGTCCTGGCTGGGGAAGTCAAAGATATCCTGCTGTTGGATGTCACCCCTCTCTCCCTCGGTGTGGAAACCCTCGGTGGCGTGATGACCAAACTCATCCCCCGCAACACCACCATTCCCACCAAGAAATCGGAAACCTTCTCCACCGCCGTGGATGGACAAACCAACGTGGAAATCCATGTCCTGCAAGGGGAACGGGAATTCTCCAAAGATAACAAGAGCTTGGGAACCTTCCGCCTCGATGGCATTCCTCCCGCACCTCGGGGTGTGCCGCAAATCGAAGTCACCTTCGATATCGATGCTAACGGGATTCTCAACGTCACGGCCAAAGACAAAGGCTCGGGTAAAGAGCAGTCCATCAGCATCACCGGTGCTTCGACCCTCTCCGACAGCGAAGTTGACAACATGGTCAAAGATGCTGAAGCCAATGCTGAGGAAGACCGGCAACGTCGCGAACGCATCGATAAGAAAAACCAAGCCGACACCTTGGCCTATCAAGCTGAGAAGCAAATCGAAGACCTCGGTGATAAGGTTCCCGCTGATGACAAGAGCAAAATTGAAGGTCTGATTGCGGAACTCAAAGAGGCCTTGGCTCAAGATGATGATGCGGCGATTGAGTCGAAAATGGAAGAGCTGCAACAAGCTCTCTATGCGGTTAGCACCAATCTCTACCAACAAGCTGGTGGTGATGCAGCCGGTGCTGGTGCAGCCGGTGCAGCTCCTGGAGCCGGTGCGCCTCCTGAGTCTGGCAATGATGGTGGCGATGATGTCATCGATGCCGAGTTCTCGGAAACGGATAACAAATAGTTAACGGCTTAGAGTTGACAGTTGACGGTTGACCGTTGACAGTGATTAAGGGTGATCCATTAGGGTCACCCGTTTTTATTGGCAGTTGACGGGACGGCTTCGACTGTTGAGGATTGGTTGTTTACGGTCTAAGTGTGATGCGAATTTTAGTGATTGGTGGAACCCGGTTTATTGGGGTGTATCTGACTCGGGAATTGGTTGAGGCGGGTCATGAGGTGGTGTTGTTTAATCGGGGCAATCATCCGGCTCCGGTAGCGGGTGTGGGCCAGATTACGGGCGATCGCACCGATGAGGCACAACTGCAAGCGGGCCTGGCGGGAGAGTCGTTTGATGCCATTTTTGATAATACTGGGCGCAAGCTCGGAGATACTCAGCCCCTGGCAGATTTGTTTAAGGACAAGCTTCAACATTTTGTCTATGTCAGTTCGGCGGGGGTCTATCACTCCTCTGACCAAATGCCCCACCGAGAAGGGGATGCGTTAGATCCTCAGAGTCGTCATCGGGGTAAGTTTGAGGCGGAGGACTATCTACTGAAGCAGGGATTGCCCATGACCTCGGTGCGTCCGACGTATATCTATGGCCCCGGCAACTATAACCCGATTGAGGGTTGGTTCTTTGACCGCCTGGTGCGCGATCGCCCCATTCCTATTCCCGGTTCCGGCTTACAAATGACGCAACTGGGCCATTGTCACGATTTGGCTAAGGCGATGGTTGCCATTTTGGGTAATCGGAATGCAGTGGGTGAGGTCTATAACATTTCGGGCGATCGCTATGTTACCTTTGATGGCTTAGCCCGGGCCTGTGCCATCGCCGTGGGTAAAGACCCTGACCAGGTGCAGCTGGTGCATTATGATCCTAAAGCGGTGGATCTCGGTAAGCGTAAAGCCTTTCCGTTGCGATCGCAGCATTTCTTCTGTAGTATCGGCAAGGCCCTCTCAGAACTCGACTGGGAACCGGAGTTTGATCTCATGTCCGGCCTGCAAGACTCCTATGAAAACGATTACCTGGCTCGGCAGCAGCATCAGGCTGACGTGGACTTTTCCCTCGATGATCAAATTCTAGCCACGGTCTGAACCTCCCTTGGCAAGCAGGTTTTCGCCCATTCTCTCCGGTTGACCTTGGCTCCCGTCAACCTTTTTTCGCAAAACGCTTGCCAAAGGCAAAATCTCCATGCTACGATGGTAAATCGTTAAGGACGCATAGCTCAGTTGGTTAGAGCACCACGTTGACATCGTGGGGGTCACTGGTTCGAGTCCAGTTGTGTCCATTAGTTAGCAAAATATAACCCCCCTAGAACCGGCTTCCCCGATTCTAGGGGTTGGCGTTGGCAGCAATGCGGATCACCTCAATCACGGCTGGCAACCCGGAAGTATCCGAGAGTAATTCTGGGTCCGTCAGACAGGGAAACACCCGTAACGGCTTGCCCTCAGTGGTGAGAACTCGATTCGCTAAAGCCGTGGTTCTCGCATCCAGGGTGATAATCGGCAGTCGGATTAAACCAGGATGGTGTTGGAATGTGGTTAGGACAGCCTGACATTCAGCATCAGCACCGCCAATATCCAGCAGCACCACATCCGGCTTCCAGACTTTGCTTAATAGGCCCGCTTGGTCGAGATCATCCACTTCAATGACCCGATAATGATAGTGATGAAACAACCGTTCCAAGGCAAGATTGGTCGGGATCTCATCACGATGGGGAGAGACAAGCCACAATAGGGTCAGAGGACGAGTCGCTGGAGTCACTTGACTTTGACGGGCTAACAGGTCTGTCAGTACGCCTTGCATCTGGCTACGATCAACTGGTAGCGAGAGGCAATCCATAACCGCCTCAAACCCCCGTTGGGCGATCGCCTGATCCTCAGCACGATCCGTCAAGAGAACGACGGGTAGGCCTTGAGTCTCCCCATCTGCTTTCAACAAGGTTAAAACATCCCAACCCGAGAGAATGGGTAGGCGTGGATTGAGGAAAATGACACAGGGATGTAACTGTCGCGTCTTGGCCAGGGCTTCGGGTCCTGAACGGGCTAAAAACACCCGATACCCCGCTTCACTCAGATAATGGCTGAGAGGTTCAACTCGTTGACTATCGCGATCGAC
>SMDP01000140.1 GCA_012911965.1 Geitlerinema sp. P-1104 | reverse complement strand
AGGCAAACCCCTTGGTTTTCGTGGATTAACCGAGTCGTTATTTTGTGTAGGAAATCTTTGCGGGTGCTGGCTAGTTTTAGGTGAAGTTTAGCTAACCTGAGTCTAGTCTGATGTCGTCTATTAGACCCTTTAACTTGGCGAGATAGGCGAAAAAGCCCCTCCTGGGTGGAGGAAAGAGGCGGTTCTCCCAGGAGGGGCCAGGGGTGGGTTTTTCCTCTTGCGTCCCTAAGACATGACCCGTTCCGGTTCGTACTGATAGGAGGACACCGCCTTCATGTATTGGGCCCGTTCATAGGCAGATTTATCAGGACAATGCAACTGACTCATGCTACCTTGCATCTGTTCGACAGACTCATACTCATGCTCTTCCATCCAATGCAACATCTGATGTTCGATATTCCGTAAATGGGGAATCCCATGACGGAGTAGGGCTGAACAGACTTGGGTAACTTTCGCCCCGGCCATGAGTAATTTGATGGCATCGGTTCCATGTTGAATACCGCCGGTAGCTGCAAAGTCTGCCTCAACTCGACCATACAATAGGGCAATCCAACGCATGGGTAACCGCTGGTCCTGGGGGGTACTCAAGAGAACATGGGGTGAGACTTCTAATTCCTCTAAATCAATGTCTGGCTGGTAGAAACGGTTAAATAACACCAGTCCATCGGCCCCGGCGTCCGATAGCCGCTTGGCCATGTTAGCCATGTTGCTGAAAAAGGGACTCAACTTCACCGCGACGGGAATGCTGACTTCTCCTTTGACATCCCGCAAGATGTTGAGATAGTTCTCTTCGACTTGGGCCCCGGTCATCTCTAAGTCCGTGGGGACATAGTAGATGTTCAACTCCAACGCATCAGCCCCAGCCGCTTCCATCTGTTGGGCATATTCCAACCAACCGCCGGGGGAAAAACCATTCAAACTGGCGATGATGGGGATGTCTACGCTGGCTTTAGCATCGCGGATATGGTCTAGGTACAGTTGGGGACCGACGTGATACTCTTCGGCTTCGGGGAAATAGGTCAGGGCTTCGGCGAAACTCTCGGTTCCATATTCAAGGTGGTGGTGTAACTCGAATTTCTCTTTGAGCAGTTGTTCTTCAAACAGGGAATGTAGCACGATCGCCGCCGCCCCGGCATCCTCTAAACGCTTGACATTATCGATGTCTTCTGTTAAAGGAGCCGCTGCCGAAGGGACGAGGGGGGATTTAAGGGTGAGTCCGAGATACTGTGTGGTGAGTTCCATGGTGTTCGCGTCAAACTAGGAGGACTGGGGGAGAACTTCGGAGAGTTCTCCCTCATGGGATGGATTAACCGCTGATGGGACGATTCGCTAGGTATTCATACATGGCCCAGCGAGTATCCACATCGCTTTGGGCTTCTTTCAGCAACCGTTTCGCGTCTTGGGGTTTGGTTTTGGTGAGCATCTTGAAGCGGTTTTCCGCGTACATGGAGGCTTCTACCCCTTTCTTGGGCGATCGCGAATCCACTTGCAAGGGATTCTGACCCATCTCTTTCAACTCAGGGTTATAGCGATACAGCAACCAGCGACCACTTTCGACCAAGGCTTTCTGATGAGTCATGGCGGTGGTCATGTTAATGCCATGGGCGATGCAATGGCTGTAGGCGATAATCAAGGACGGACCTTCATAGGCCTCAGCTTCGATAAAGGCCTTCAGGGTATGTTCATCCCGCGCCCCCATGGCCACGGAGGCCACATAGACATTGCCGTAGGTCATAGCAATTAAGCCCAAGTCTTTCTTGGGTGCCGGTTTCCCACCAGCGGCAAACTTAGCCACCGCAGCGCGAGGAGTCGCTTTAGACGACTGTCCGCCGGTGTTGGAATACACCTCCGTATCCATGACCAGGATGTTGACATTTTGACCACTGGCGATGACGTGATCTAAGCCGCCAAAGCCGATGTCATAGGCCCAACCGTCCCCACCAATAATCCAGACATCTTTTTTGACCAAGTAATCGGCGAGGCTACGCAGTTGTTTCGCGTCAGGGCTGCTGAGGGACTCAAGCTGTTGTTTCAAACCCGCCACCGCTTCCCGTTGTTCCCAGATGTCGGCTTCGGATTTCTGGGGATTGTCGAGAATCTGTTGGACTACCGTGTCCCCCAGTTCCCCGGAGAGTTTTTGTAGCAACTCTTGGGCAAATCCCATATGTTTGTTGAGGGACATGCGGAAGCCTAAGCCAAACTCGGCGTTGTCTTCAAAGAGACTGTTCGACCAAGCTGGCCCCCGTCCCTCGGCGTTTTGGGCCCAGGGGGTGGTGGGGAGGTTGCCGCCGTAGATGGAGGAACAGCCGGTGGCGTTGGCGATGACGGTGCGATCGCCGAACAGTTGCGACACCAGTTTCAGATAGGGGGTTTCCCCACAGCCGGCACAGGCCCCGGAGAACTCAAACAGGGGTTCTTGCCATTGTTGCTGACGGATGCGATCGAGATGCAGGTTGCGGCGATCAGGATTGGGCAAATTCAGAAAGAAGTCCCAATTCTCCCGTTCCTGTTCCCGTAGCGGCGGTTGCGCCTCCATATTGATGGCTTTCTTGGAGGGCATCGATTTATTCTTCGCCGGACAGACATCGACACAAATGCCGCAACCCGTACAGTCCTCTGGAGCCACCTGGATGGTAAACTTGCTGCCAGCGAAATTGGGGTCTTTGTCGCGAATATCCGTGAACTTAAAGCTCTGCGGCGCATTCCCCAGTTGCCCCTCGTCGTAAGCTTTGCCGCGAATCACTCCATGGGGGCAAACCATAACGCATTTGCCACATTGCACGCAGACATCGGGGTCCCAAACGGGGATTTCTTGGGCGACGTTGCGTTTTTCCCATTTTGCGGTTCCTGTGGGATAGGTTCCATCACAGGGGAGGGCGCTGACGGGGAGGTCATCCCCTTCACGAGCCAACATTTTGCCCTCGATGGTACGGACAAACTCCGGTGCGGCATCAGGAATTGTCGGACTCATGCGGACGGTGGAGGTGGCTTCCTCGACATTCACTTCATAGAGATGGTCCAGGGTGGCATCGACGGCGTTCAGGTTCATCTGGACAATAGCTTGTCCTTTTTTGCCATAGGTTTTCTCAATGGCTTTTTTGATTTCGCTGATGGCCTCTTCCCGAGGTAAGACCCCAGAGAGGGCAAAGAAGCAGGTTTGCATCACGGTATTGATGCGTCCACCCATGCCATTGTCCCGTGCCACTTGTAGGGCGTTGATGACGTAGAATTTCAGGTTTTTACGGACAATCTGTTCTTGAATCTCTAGGGGGAGCCGATCCCAAACTTCGTCGGGACCATAGGGACTGTTGAGGAGAAATGTCGCTCCTGGGGCGGCGGCTTTGAGGACGTTGAGTTTTTCGAGGAACGTCCATTGGTGACAGCCGACGAAGTTAGCTTGGTTAATCAGGTAGGTGGAGCGAATGGCCTCGGGACCAAAGCGCAGGTGGGAGACGGTGACGGCCCCGGATTTCTTGGAGTCATAGACGAAATAGCCCTGGGCGTAGTTGTCGGTGGCGGAACCGATGATTTTGATGGAGTTTTTGTTGGCGCCGACGGTTCCATCGGAGCCTAAGCCGTAAAATACGGAACGGGAGACTTCATCGGGTTCGGTGCTAAAGGACTCGTCGTAGGGGAGAGAGGTTTGGGTGAGGTCGTCGTGAATGCCAATGGTGAAGTGGTTTTTGGGTTTGTCTTGGCTGAGGTTGTCGAAGACGCCTTTCACCATGGCGGGGTTGAATTCTTTGGACGACAAGCCATAGCGTCCGCCGACGATTTTGGGCATTGTGCCTTCCCAGGCTTCGCTGAAGGCGGAGACAATATCGAGATAGAGGGGTTCGCCGCTGGCGCCGGGTTCTTTGGTGCGATCGAGGACGGCGATTTTCTTGACGGTGTTGGGGAAGGCGGCGAGGAGTTTGTCGATGTCCCAGGGGCGATAGAGACGCACTTTGAGAACTCCAACCTTTTCCCCTTGGGCGCTGAGGTAGTCTACGGTTTCTTGGGCGGTTTCACAGCCGGACCCCATGAGGACGACGACGCGATCGGCATCGGGTGCGCCGTGGTATTCGTAGATTTGGTACTGGCGGCCGGTATGTTGCGCCAGTTGGTCCATGGCCCGCTGTACCATGTCGGGACAGGCGTTGTAGAAGGGGTTGACGCTTTCTCGGGCTTGGAAGAAGACATCGGGGTTCTGGGCGGTTCCTCGTAAGACGGGGCGATCGGGGGTCAGTCCCCGGCTACGATGGGCATAGACCCAGTCGTCATCGATGAGATCGCGAATGATGGACTCGTCGAGGGTTTCGATTTTTTGGATTTCGTGGGAGGTGCGGAAGCCGTCGAAGAAGTGGATGAAGGGAACCCGCGATTCGAGGCTGGCGGTATGGGCGACCAGGGCTAGATCTTGGGCTTCTTGGACGGAGGCGGAACAGAGGAGGGCGAAGCCGGTTCCTCGGGCGGCCATGACATCGCTATGGTCGCCGAAGATGGATAGGGCCTGGGCGGCGAGGGACCGGGCGGCGACATGGAGGACGGCGCTGGTGAGTTCCCCGGCGATTTTGTAGAGGTTGGGGATCATCAACAGCAACCCTTGGGAGGCGGTGAAGGTGGTGGTGAGTGACCCGGTTTGGAGTGAGCCATGCACGGCCCCGGCCGCCCCTCCTTCGCTCTGCATTTCGATGACGGAGGGGACGGTTCCCCAAAGGTTGGGTTGCCCGTCTGACATCCAAGCATCGGCCCATTCGCCCATGGGGGAAGCGGGGGTGATGGGGTAGATGGCGATGACTTCGTTGAGTTTGTAGGCAACCCGGGCAACGGCTTCGTTTCCGTCGAGGGTGGCGTAGGTTTTGGTGTTCATGCTCTTAGTCCTTGGTGAGCGGCGGTTCGGGGGAGTGGGTGCGGATCTGGTGTAGGGAGCGATTGCAGTTCCTGTACGCTTCGCGATCGCACTGTTAGGGGAACGTCAGGGGTCGATGGGAGCTGTTGAATGGCGAGGGCTATAACCCGTTTTGTTGACAACAGAAGACGCCCTTGAAACAATTAGGGGGTTGTTTTAAGGGGCAAGGTTAAGGGAGGGTTGATCGAGATTTACGTTAAACAAAGTTTTTCCCAAAAAATAGTTTAATTTCGCTAGATTCTCCTTGATTTAGTATGGAATATTTCTAGGTAAATTGCGAGGGGTATTTACGTTTATTAACCCAATTTTGCAATCTGTTGTAAATCGGCTAAGGTTTGTTGCGCTGCGGCTTCATCGACTTTGCTTAGGGCGAATCCGACGTGGACGACAACATAATCTCCGACCTCGATCTCGGGAACATAGGCAAGGCTCACGGTTTTGACGACTCCTCCAAAACTCACTTTTCCACTTTTGTTCAGAGGGTCGGTTCCCTCAATTTCTAAGACTTGTCCGGGGACGGCTAAACACATAATTTGTATAAATGCGAAAGAATGAAAAGAATTGTAACGAGTATGAGGCGGGGCTTGCGGTTTGGGGCGGCCTCCTCGCTACAGTCTTATGGGCTATGATAGGGGTATTTCAAGGAAAGAGGGTCAGGATTTAAAAACTTTTTACGATCGCCCCACTTTTTTCGGCATCTCCTAACTTTTGTGAGCAAAAAAAGATGACAGAATCAAGGTTTTATGGTATAGTGATGCTCGTTCCAATCTAACTAAAATCCCTAGGATTCCCTCAGAATTGGCAGAGTCGATAGATTTGCCCAAGGCTGAGTCCGCCGTCGTTGGCTGGAAACTGTTGGTTGATGTAGGGTTGGATGCCCATCTGTTGCAGCCGGGCGATCGCCCCCTCCAGGAGACGCTGATTCCCGAAGCAACCCCCCGTTAACACGATGGGAAGGGAGGGATAATGATAGGTTTGCAGCATTTGGGCGATCGCCTCGATGAGACTATTGTGAAACTTGGCGGCGATATGGGGGATAGATTCTCCTGAGGTGCGATCGCCCAAAATGCCTAAAAGCATCTCTTGCCAATCCCAAACCCCCCCAGATAGGGAAATTGGGTAAACTTCGCCAGTGTTCACGGTTCTAGCGGCAAATTCCAAGGCCATGGCCGCTTCCCCTTCAAAACTCAGACGCTGCTGAAGCCCTAACAGGGAGGCGATCGCATCAAACAACCGCCCCACACTACTACTACGGGGCGTATTCAGCCCACGACGTAACGCCGTCTGAACCAGGTTCAACTCCGAAGGGGAAAAAGCCCGAAGCGGCGGAAGCGAGGTTAAGGCGGGATTTTGAAACATCTCTTCTCCGAAGGCTTCCCACAATAGCCCCAACGCCGCCCGTCGCGGTTCCTTGGCCGCGCGATCGCCCCCCAGGAGAGGAAAACTGCGACAATGGGCTAACCGCTGAAATCCCTGGGGCGAGGTGTCAATCTGCAACAATTCCCCCCCCCAAATCGTTCCATCCATCCCATAGCCAGTTCCATCCCAAGCAATCCCCAACACCGGGGCCTGTAATCCATGTTCCGCCATCACCGAGAGGATATGGGCCTGATGATGTTGAACCCGGATTAAGGAACATTGGTTGTCTTGGGCCAGGTGTTGGGCGAACTGAGTCGAGGGATAATCAGGATGGCCATCGCAGACAATCACCTCAGGTTCAAAGTCATAGATACTAGAGAGTTTGGCCAGGGTATAGTCAAAGGCCTGGCGGCTGGCGGGATTGTCTAAATCGCCAATATGTTGACTGACAAACACCTTCTCATCGAAGGCGATCGCCACCGTATTCTTAAAATAGCCCCCCACCGCCAACACCGATTGAGATAATCCAGGAATTGAGAGGGTTCTGGGGGCGTATCCCCTGGCCCGTCGCAAGATCACGGGAGTCTTAGCCATTACCCGTACCACCGAGTCATCCACTGGGCGGGCGATGGGGCGGTTATGCAGCAAAAAGCCGTCGGCGATGTTCCCCAGGCGTTGCAGGGTTTCCTGATTGTCAATACAAATCGGTTCCCCGGAGAGATTCCCACTGGTGGCGATGAGGGGGGCGGCGAACTCTCGCAAGAGAAGATGATGTAGGGGCGTGTAGGGAAGCATGACCCCTAAATCGGGATTGTTGGGGGCGACGGAAGGGGCGAGGCGAGGCTGTTGTTGATGCTGTAAGAGTTGACGCAATAAGACGATGGGGGCGGCGGGGGATTGCAAGAGTTCGGCTTCGCTGTCGCTGAGAGAACAGTCTTGACGAACGACATCGAGATGGGGATACATCACCGCAAAGGGTTTACTAGGGCGATGTTTCCGTTGACGTAGCCGTTGAACCGCCGCCTCGTCTTGGGCGTTGACGAGAAGTTGAACCCCGCCTAAGCCTTTCAGGGCCAGGATTTGTCCCTGACGTAGCAGGGTTTGGGCGGCGTCTAGGGGAGGGAGGTTGGTGGCGGGATGAAACTTCAGTTGGGGGCCACAGACCTCGCAGGCGTTGGGTTGGGCGTGGAAGCGGCGATCGCCGGGATTGTCGTATTCTTGCTGACAGTCGTGACAAAGGGGGAACCCCGCCATGGTGGTGAGGGGGCGATCGTAGGGAAGTGTCTCGATAATGCTATATCGGGGGCCGCAGTGGGTGCAGTTGATGAAGGGATAGCGATAGCGGCGATTGTTGGGGTTAAACAGTTCTTCGATGCAGTGGGAACAGGTGGCGAGATCCGGGAGAATTAGGGCGGTTTTGCGTTGGGGATGGGATTCGGAGGCCTGAATGAGGAAGTCTGTTTGGCCCTGGGGGGGGATCTCTTGGCGATGGAGGCGATCAATTTGGGCGTGGGGAGGGAGTTCAGCGAGGAGACGCTGACAGAATTGTTCGAGTTGGGGGCGATCGCCCTCAATTTCGATCACAACTCCGTCAGCGGTATTGGTGACCCAGCCCGCTATGTTTAGGGCGGTGGCCAGTTGATACACGAAGGGGCGAAACCCCACGCCTTGGACAATTCCTTGGATGTCTAGGTGGAGGCGATCGCCCCGAATCGTTGTCTCTAACTCCCGTGTCATCTTAAAAACGAATTCGTCTTCCGGTGGTTAGAAGTTTTAAGCCAGCGGTTAGGGAGGCGAAGGAGAACAGAAAGTACCAAATGGTTGTCGGTCGTATGATTAGCCGTCCGACAAACAAAAAGGATACTAAACCAATCCCAATAAAGATCCAACCGACTCCTCCGACGGTTGAATAAAAGAACAACAGAGAGATGACCCCAACCATCAAGGAAACTAAAGCAATGACCGTTAACGCATCTCCCCAAATGGGACGAATATAACTCGTTGTAATGACGATGTTCTTGCCGAGAAGGTAGGTTCCTAAAATCAGCAGAAGCATCCCCAAAAATTTCTGAAACATTCTTTTCTCGATTGATGACAGTTTAGTGAACGGCGAGTTCAGGCTGAGGCTGAACCTGGTGTTGCAAATACGCATACCATTGTTGCATTCCTTCCCCAGTTCGGGCGGAAACTTCCAGAATTTGGGCTTGGGGAGCGATTTTGCGGATATTCTCCAGGGCGCGATCGCGGTCAAATCCTACCACTTCAGCAATATCGATTTTATTCAAAACAATCACATCGGCAGATTTAAACACCGTGGGATATTTTAGGGGTTTATCTTCTCCTTCTGTTGTTGATAAGAGAACCACCCGTTGGGTTTCTCCTAAATCATAGGCGGCGGGACAAACTAAATTTCCCACATTCTCGATAATCAGCAGTTGAATATCGGTTAAATCCAGTTTTTGGGTGGCTTCGGCGATGGCTTCAGCTTCGAGGTGACAGAGGCTTTCGGTCATAATTTGAATCGCCTGTTGTCCACTGCGTCGCAGTCGTTGCGCGTCGTTGTCGGTTTCTAAGTCTCCCACGATGACGGCGGCGGGAATGCAATCGCTCAACTCCATTAAGGTTCGTTCCAGGAGTGCGGTTTTCCCAGAACCCGGTGAGGAGAGGATATTGAGAACAAAGAGGTTTTTGGCTGCAAAAAAACCGCGATTTCGTTCGGCTAGGCGATCGTTTTTTGAGAGAATCGCTTGGTGGAGGTTAATCTGTTGGTGGGAATGGTCGTGATGGGAATGACCGTGAGAATGGTCGTGATGGGAATGGTCGTGGGAATGGTCGTGATGAGACTGATTTTCTGAGGTCATGCGAATATTAGCTGGGGTAACGGAACAACCGCAATCTTGACACATGATTAAGAGATCTCCAACGATGACACTTCGAGTTCTTTCCCGTTGAGAACCTGGGAACTTAGGGTTCCACAATGGGGACAGACGAAAATAATATCCTCGGGATAAAAGTCTTGTTTACAGGCTTGACAGTAACAACGAGCCGCCACGGGTTCAATTTCAAATTTTGCTTGTTCAGCAATGGTATCTTGGGCGACAACATCAAAGGCGAAACGAAGGGCATCGGGAACGACTCCTGAGAGGGTTCCGACGCGGACGGTTAAGCGATGAATCTGACGCGCACCCTGTCGATTCGCCTCATTTAGGGCGATTTCTAGGGTTTGTGCCATGATACTGACTTCGTGCATTGGGGTGACTCGGGTGATTTGGCAATCCGGGAGGTGCGATCGCGAAGCGTGCAGGAACTGCAATCGCCCCAGATTGACAGGCTTACCCTTTACTATAGACAGATTCTCCAGAAACTTAAACCCTAGTTTATAAAATTTATCCTTTTGTCACATTCTTGTTGATGTTAGGTTAACCTCGTTAAGTTTCCAAAAATCACCCCATAGACACCGCTCTGGTAACGCCATAGAACCCTCCTAATTACTTCACTATTAGCTTCTTAAACCTGTCCTAATAATTCCAAATTTGACAGCCATTTGTTAAAGTGAGGACACTGTTGTCTAATGACAGGTAAGCCGATGTGTTGTGCCACCAGTGGACCCCAAACCGACTTAGCTTTCTTGTATTTTGGAAATTCAGCAATAATACGTTTACTGGGTGCTGTTTGAGGGGCATCATTAATCAATTCAGGACTCTCATATTGGCCGGCAATAGTCTGCAACGTCTCTACTCCTTTAGTTCCCCCAGGTTCGATACTTAAAAAGTGGTTTGGCTCACAAAATAGATACGCTTCATACTCGTAAAGCTGGAGATGGGGCAAAAATCTATCATCACCAATATCCTCGGCGAAAGACTTCTCTAAAAACGCAACTTGGTCATAGGGCGTATTTCGGTATGTTTGTGCAGCCATGAACCCTGGAAACTCAGGGGGGAGTGCATACAAATCAAGCATGGTTGTAAAATAAACATCCCTGGATTTGTCCTGCTTCAGAAACCGTAGAATATCTTGTTTCATGGCGGCATAGTTTTGCCCGCCGCCGCGATGTATTTTACCTTTCTTTCTTCCGTGAGAAATCAAGACAGGCTTGTTTAAATAAACTCCATAATTTGCTAAATGGGGTGTCATTAAATTACTGGCAAATGTCTGTTCAGTTTGACCTTCAGCAAATAAATAGAGTCGAATCATCAATGAGGTCCTCCAGCGATGACATTTTTTTGCCACACTTCCCCCAAGCTATAATCCTCTAGCCAGGGTTCTAGTTCCTGTAAATTGAGTCTGCGAAACTGGGAGGCTTTTTCAGTTAAATCCGCTGTGATAATATTCTCAGGTTCAAAATAGTCTAAAAATGAACTGGATTGGGTGCTAATTATCACCTGAGTATGCAGTGAGACACTGCTGAATAAATCTGCAATAATCCTGAGTGCATAGGGATGCAGTCCTAATTCTGGCTCATCGACAATTATCAATTTAGGCAATTCAGATTCCGGCTGTAATAACAAAGTAATTAAGCAAATTGACCGCAACGTTCCATCAGAAAACTGGTGGGGACCAAAGGGACGATCTGAGTCTTTACTTTGCCAGTTAAGCATGAGGCGACTTGAAGCATCAGGTTCGAGGACAAAATCCTCAAAAAAGGGTGCAATCAGACGAACTGTTTCAACAATACGACGATAATACACCCCCTCTTCTTCGCGGAATCGGTGAAGCATCGCTGCTAAATTCCCAGCATCGGGCATTAGCCATCGGTTATCTCCAATGTAACAAGACTGTCGAACATCAGCAGTGGTTGAGGTATCATGAAAGTGGTAAACACGACAGCGGTTTAGTAAGTAGCGAATGGCTTTTGCTGTTAGTTTTCCGTCCTCTGCTGCTTGGTGAATTTTAGTTTCTTGGTGACCGGAACCTAGGTCATCCACTTTGGCTTGGCTAGAACCAGATTCGAGGAAACTTAAGCGTTCTTCAGCAAATATTAAGGTATCACCTGACGCATGACATAACTGGATTTGATACCGATTTACACCACGCTCAACCTCAAACTCAAGATGAGCTTGCATTTGGGGAGTTATTTTGGCTCCAAAGTGTAGCAGAGAGGTGGCACGTCCGGAAATACCAATATGTTGTTGTAAACGCCCGGCCATCATTTCATTGAGCATCTTAAAAAATGAAATGAGATTACTCTTGCCAGATCCATTGGCGCCAATTAAAATATTAAGAGGACTCAGTTCAAGGTCTAAGTGTTTAATGGATTTAAATCCATCGAGCCTTAGCCGTCGCAATTTATCCATACTTCACCCTTATTTTACTTTTGTTATGTTTTTTGCCTAAACCCTAACTTAAAAGCCAAAGGAACTGAGATTATTGCAAAATCGAACCGTCAAAGAACTTTTTGTAGTCTAACATAAGAGTTAGCTAAGTCTGGACGTGCCAATATGATTAAGTTTGTCAGTGAATACCGGGATGCGAGTCTATCGCAGCAATACAGGGAGGCGATCGCAGACCTCGTGA
>SMDP01000014.1:8643-37211 GCA_012911965.1 Geitlerinema sp. P-1104 | reverse complement strand
CGGAACATCAAACGAATGCCAAACTGATCGCGAAACTCCGAGAACTGGGGGTTGACCCCGATTCACTCTGACATAACCTTAGCTGGCCTCGGTTCTCTGCCGGCTTCTGTTCCCGAATCGCCCCGACTGTCGTAGGATAGAGCCAGGATTCGTTACCATTAACCATGTTGCTCCCGATGAGGGGTGTTGAGAGGGGCCAAATAACTACCCATGTACGCGATCGCCACTGAAACGAAACTCTATCCAACCTATATCCTGTCCGATGACTCGGCCCAGGCTCAGCTTGAACTCGTCCCGGAACGCGGCGGCCTAGTGACACGCTGGCGAGTTGGCGATCGCGAAATCCTCTATTTCGATGCCGAACGCTTCGCAAACCCAGATCTCAGTGTCCGGGGTGGGATTCCTATTCTCTTTCCTATCTGCGGCAATCTCCCTAATAATACCTATACCCACAAGGAAACCCCCTATCACCTCAAACAACATGGGTTTGCACGGGATCTGCCCTGGACGGTGGCTGAATCGAGTACGGACAAAAGTGCTAGTTTGACGCTGGAACTGGCCAGCAACGAGGAAACCCTCGCTGTCTATCCCTTTGAGTTCCATCTGTCCTTCACCTACCGGCTGCACGGACGGACCCTAGAGATTATCCAACGCTACAGCAATCCCAGTGAGGATCAGATTCTCCCCTTCTCCTGCGGACTGCATCCCTACTTCCAGGTTCCCGATAAATCCCAATTGCGGTTTCATCTCCCCTCACATCAGTATTGGGACCAACTTGACGGAACCCTCCATGATTTCAATAACCGGTTCAACTTTGAGCGAGACGAGATTGATGTCGCCTTCACGCAACTCCAGAGCCAGAGTGCGAGCGTCTACGATCGCAAGCAGGGACTCACCCTAAATCTCGAATATAGCACTCCCTTCTCGACTCTCGTCTTCTGGGCAGTGCAAGGGAAGGACTACTACTGTCTCGAACCCTGGACAGCACCGCGCAATGCTATCAATACGGGCGATCGCCTAATTCATGTTCACCCCCACTCTAGCCTAGAAATGCTGGTGCGCCTCGATGTTCATCTCGATTGAAAAAAATTTCTCGAACCCCTTGCACTTTTAGATAGCTGTGCTATAGTAGTTAAGGCGCAAAACAAACGCCCCGTTAATCGGGTCGCTAACTCAACGGCAGAGTATTCGGCTTTTAACCGACTAGTTCTGGGTTCGAATCCCAGGCGACCCATTTTTGAGCAACCTCTATCCCCCTATCTCCTGCAACCCTTTTAAGGCAGTGACGGTAGGGGGATAAATACATCGGTGGGATCGGTTAAGCCCCGATCCACTGGATTGAGGTCCTGAATCTCATCTCCCTCCAAGGTTCCGGGATTTGTCCCCCCCCCATTGAGGGGATCTGCAACGCCTTCGAGAGCATCACTTAAGAAACTATCGGAAAAACCTCGCTCATCAATTCCTCGACTTTCCTCCTCCGCAAAAGAGGTCTGGGGGCGATCGCGCCGAGGACAGTTTCCCGGTTCATCCCCCGTTTGAGAGCAACTGCGTCGAGGACTTTGGGCCTGACTAGGACTCGATAGGACAGACACTAGCCCCAACAGGAGGAGTCCTCTAAACACCATAGCAATCCGATTGCTGAACATCATTCCACCCCAAAAACGAGCATCCATCGTTAATTATCCCCCATCGCTTCGCGAATCCGCATTCGAGTATCGCGTAAATGGGCCCGAGTGTAGGTATCCAAATCCCCCTCTCGTCGTAAGGCCGCCGTCAAAGCCTCCTCCAATTGACCCAGATAATAGCGTGCCAGAGTGCGGGAATCTTCCGTCCCTCGAACCCGTCCACTAGCCATATCCAGAGATAACTGTAAATGTTGTCGTTGTAATCCCCGACGTAGACTAGAGATATTGGTTGCAACCCGTCGGCCCTCTAACACCTCAGACCAAACCCCACGATATACCCGTCCCAGTAAATCTGGCACGTGCAACGCCTCCCCTGGGGCGCTTCGCATCTCCAAATCTCGCAAACGACGTAACCGTTCCGGGGCCAACAGCGATCGCAGCACCCCCCCCTGCAAACTTAAAATCTGCTCATGGAGGGGATAATCCACCCGTTGAAAATTAGGAGAACTGCCCCAATGGAACCAACGGGACGGCGCTAAGCTATTTAATAACCTCGGGGAAAAGTCGAAGGAATCCTCGGCAAAAATATACTGCTCCAGGAGGGCTAAACTTTGCTCCTGCTGCTCCAAGGACAAGGGTTCAAAGGGAGTCACCTCAGGAGACTGATGACGATTGAACGACTGGCCGCCAATATGTTTGAGTAACACCCGACTTTGACGGAAATAGTAAAACAGAGCCACATTAAATTGAGTCCGCAGACGATCCGGTGGCTCTGCCGCTTGAGGAAAGTGTTGCTCAAGCCGCTCAAAGACCTCCCGTCCTAGCTGCATCTGCAATTGAGCATGATCGATTGTATTGCTACTGAGGTCAAACCAGTTAATGTCAGGATCGACTTCCGCCCAGAGATCCTCATCCGTTCCATAACTCAATTCCGGTTCCGTCGAGCGACTGGCGATCGCCTCTAAGCGCCGTCGTTCTTCTTGAGGGGGTAAGTCATTAAAATCAGTATAGCCATAGGTAATAGCCCATTCATCATAAGGGCCAATCACCGTCGGGAAAAACTCTCCCTGAGTCTCTCCAGCAGGAGCAATATTGGGGGGCATGTAGTCCATGACTGAACTCGTCAACCCCTCTCGACGAGTTAATTCCAGGTCATGAAGTTCCTCGGTACTGCGCAGGGTACTCCCCTTGAAATTATGACGTAAGCCCAGAGTATGACCCACTTCATGGGCGACTAAATAGCGCAAATACTGATGAATATAGGTTTGTACCTTTTCATGATCCGCCGGCAAATTATGTAGCACCGACAGGGCCGTCATTCCTTCCTGAAACGCCTGAGTACAAGCGGCACAATTACAACTTAGGCGCGGACCATGATTAAAGGGGAAATTGGAGCGCGATCGCAACTCCTGCAATAGCCTCTGAGCCTCCTCCTCAACGCCTTCCACCCCAGCTACGTCAGCCGCCATATCTCCCGTAATACAGCTCGGTTGGGAACAGCCGGGTAAGTCCACCAAAACCCGTTCAGCTTCTAAAGACCATCCCGAGCGAGACTGGCTCAATAAACTATCCGTCTCCCGCGTCAACATACGGATCACATCAGCATTAATTAAGATATCAGCATCGAGAATTTCCCCCGTTAAAGGATTGACCCGCGAGGGACCCATCCCCGCCAAACCGGAGTTAAATGCCTGAATCCAGCGAATGGTGTTATAGCGAATATCAGCCGGATCCCAGTCCGCATCATCGGGCATTTGTCGGACTTCAATCGCGTTGAGATATCCCGCCCTTTCAAAGGCTTGATTCCACATTAAAACCCCTTCTCGAATGGTTTGTCGATACTCATGGGGCACGGTATTTTCAATCCAAAATACCAACGGCTCAACTGGGGGAGATAACTCGGCTGTTGGGTCTTGTTTTTCTAAATGCCAACGCTGAATATAGCGCACAAAGGGGTCTGATTGACTAAAATTGGAGAGATTACGATACGCCGTAATAAAATAGCCAATGCGGTTATCCGCAGGGCGAGGGCGATAGTTGGAGTTCTCAGGAAGTTGGGAGAGACTATAACGAACCCCCAAGGATAAGGCACGATTATCGGGTAAGGTGGGAAGGAAAAGGCGAGCCAGGAGGGAGCCAGTTCCGGAAAATCCTAGTATGGCTTCAATTTCGACATTTTCAGGAAAGTTTTTGATGTCAGATAAATAAGAGCGGTTCGCTTGTAGGTTGAAGGACAAAATTGACATTGTCGAATTGAAATCTGGCAAATCTTTTGTTAACAAAAGGTCGCCAATATCTAGTAGGTAACTGCCTCGTTCGGGATGAGTTGCTTTGATTTCTAATGAAGCTAAAACTGAATCACTAAAGGAGCGTTCTACCCCGGATTGTTGGGGGTCATTGTCCTGAGTTCGAAAGTACGTATTGGGAACCGTAACTAAAATTCGTTGATTGCGTTTCTGAAAGAAAATTGGTAAATCATTAAGAGGGAACCCTTCGAGAAAGAGGCTCCCCACCCCTTGAGACAGGGTCATCACTAACAAATGCAGGCGATCGAGCTGATCTCGACGAATTTCTAGCAATAGCTCTCCCTCCTCAGCATTGTGATAGAGGGGGAATAGGCCATCAAGGCGGGTGGTGTCGGCGACGAGATCGGCAAACGAGGGTTCGTCACTCTCCTCGGGGGTGTTGGCTTCTGAACTGGCCTGGGGGGTGGGTTCGGGAACAGGTTTCTCAGCATGAGAACTGGCCGCCGAGAGAGGATTCCCTCCAAGGCCGATCGCCAGTAACAGGGAAACACAAGCAATCTCAGAGGAGCGGGAGAAACGGGCAAGCAATCTAGACATTATGGGGAGGCGTTGACGTTGAAAGCTGAAGCGAGCGGGGGCTGCGTCACCACCGGTAACGAGACGAACTAGGGAGTCCAGTTAATGGTGGGACTTTTGGCCAGTCTCTGAGAGACCGCCACCGCACCATAGCGGTTGAGGTGACTTGGATCAGAGAAGTAGTCATGTTGATCGCTCCAGAGCTGAGCAAAGTTACGGAAGACAAACTCATACTGCTGAGAGAAATCTAACAGCGACTGGACAAAGACCTCTTCATACTCTAGACGCACCGGATCTAAATAATCATCAGTCAGGGGTAAATTGACGAAGATGAGATTGAGATCTTGGAGTTGGCTAAACTCTAAGATGGAGCGTAGGGCGATCGCCTGTAAGCCTTGTAACTGAAAATTGGCATAGTCCGCATCATAAGCCCCTGAGACTCGCGAGTGATGTTGATAATACTCCTGGAGATTGAACCGTTGAGGAAAGGCTAAAAAGCCATTGTCATGGAGTAGGGGTTCATTGGCCGGCAAACGAGCCGTGTCTAGGCTGGCTGGCGGCTCAGGACGGGGGCGATCGCCGAGGACCTCACTCACCCAGGTTTTCAGCTCATCCCGCTGAGGATAGGCTGCCGAATAATGGGCCACCCATTCTCGCAGTTGCTCATCGAGATCCTGATAGCCATCGCTCACCCGTTCAAACAGCGATCGCTCCCTGACCTGAGGGGACAAATCCAGAGACGATTCAATGGGACGGAAACCCCGTTGAATTTGCTGATAGCCCGGCGATCGCACGATCGCCTCATAGGTCAGATCCTCGCGCCCACTATTAAAGGCCCGGGCCCCATCAGCCCAAATAATCGTCTGCGGTAAACGGTCTGGGGGAATAATCTCCCGTAACAAGAGATTCACCACCTGAGCCGTGGCCCCATTAATGCCCAAATTAAACACCCGCAGCGGTGGATAGCCTTCATCCTGTAGCTGCTGTTGTAACACCGTCGGATGAATGCCACGCAAGGCCCGAGAACTGCCCACCACCAAGATATCGGGAACCCCTCCCTCGTCCACATAGTCACGATATAACGCCAGTTGCCGGTCCATCTGCTCACTATTGAAGCTGGCGAACTCAATTTCAGGTTCTCGAACCAGGCGCACCTCCCCCGTCTGAGCCGCCACCACCTGAGGTGGGCCCCCAGTAGCCGTAAAGCCCGAGGGATCGAACGTATCCTCAGGTAGATCCTCCGCCTGCGACAATTCCGGCAGATGGATATCATACTCAAACTCAAGATCCTCATCGGGCGGCTCAATCTCCACCGAAGGAGGAGGGGCGATCGCCCTCTGGCGACGTTGCAGGCCCTCACTAGCCAACCAATCCATCTGAACCGTCAGCACCAGTCCCAACAGGCCCCAGACCACCAGGGTCGGCACGGCCACCTGGGCCCGTTGTGGTAAGTCCGTTGTCGTCGACTGGGGGAGCGACTCGCGAGGGCGGAAGATACTGGTGCGACAGAGCCAATCTGAGACCCTCTCCGCAGGGCTGCGTCGGGCCACCGCCGGCGAGTCTTCCTCCTCTGGGGTTTCCAATGCCAGGTCGCCCAAATCCAGCGGTCTGTGATCGAGGGGCTGAAACTCAGGAACCTCCGGCGTTTGCTCCGGGGTGGGGGCAAAATCGACCCCATAATGCCAACGGGGTTTGCGCTGACCACTGCGGCGACCATAGATGCGGACTCCCGAGAGATTACTCAGCTCTAACTGGCCCAAAAATTTAACAATCTTGGGAGAAATTTCCGTTTGGCCTGGGCAGGTGAGTCCTTCACTCATGACATGGAGTAAGGCTCCCTTGCGGCGAATTTGGATGCGAATGCCCCCTGTCGCCAGCTTCTCCGAGAGGGACGGATTCAGCAGACGTTCCAAAATAAACGTCAACGCAGAGAGACTGCCACCCCGTGCCAGTTCCAGGGCCGAGGGAACCAGATCCGGCCGTTGACGGGCCGGTAAATCTTCCCAAGCCACCCAAACCGGCGTTTTCGGCTGAGGAAAACTCGCCTCATAGGGAATATCCACCGCATAGATGGTGGCCCCAAGAATGCCTCTCGGAGCCAAGGACTGGAGAACCACCGAGAGTTTTTCCATCACCACCTCGCGACTGGGGAAGTTCTCAAGGGTTAATTGGCCGTAATTGAGGGGACTACAGACCAAATGGAGGGTCGAGTCCTTGAGAACCGCCGACAGTTGCAGATCAAACGAGCGTAGGGCGCGGTTAAGGCGTAAGGTAATTGCCGCCACATCCCCCCAACGGGCCCAGGCCTCAATCGTGCGATCGCTCGGGGTCAAATCCACCCGTAACGTCCATTCCGGTCGCGATTCCCCACTGACTTGTCCCAAGAGAACCGCATCCCGGAAGCCTCGTAAATTGAGATCCCGTAAACGGCGGGCGATGGGCTGAGCCAGCAGAGCCGCATCGGGTGCATAGGCTGACTCACAGGCAATCCAGAGACGACGGCCACCCCGTTGGCGCTCAATCCGCTTTACGGAAATCCAAACATCTGTTGAGATATCTTGTAGGGCCCTTTCAATGGTTTCGCTGACGGTTTTCTTATCCCGTTTCTTGCCACTGCTCTGGGGCGTCGGTTCTCCGGCGGCATCCTGGCTGGCGCGGGCTGTCGTTGCCTGAGTCGAAGAGCGGGGTGAGTCCACCGTAAAGCGAACCGTCCAATCCGGCGTCTCGAACGGTGGCGTATCTCCTGGGGGAGCCTCAAGGGAGCGACCGTAGAGACAGACACGCTCAATAGGGGGGGCAGAGTCGGGTAGGGGACAGTCCTGATGAATCGCCTGGGATAGGCGTGCCATCACCCGAGGGGCATCGGGGCAATGTTCCCCCCAACACCAGACCTGTAAATCCCGATCGCGGACGGCAACCGCAATCGAGACACCCGGAATTCCTAGCGCCTCGTTGGCCCAGGAAGTTAGGTCAATGGTCGTCCCCGCTTGGGGGACCTTGTCTGTGTTCAGTACCACCAATCACGTCCTGACTTGACTGCTGTGCGATCGTTTAGCCTCCGGGTTCGGCCCAAGTTAACGTACCCTAGACCCAAGAGACCCCAACAAGGAACCCAGTCCCAACCCAACCGATCGAAAGATTGAGTTTTGCCTCTACTTGCAGTACGAAAGAGAAAGATCATCGACCGATCACATTTTGGCACATTGACCGCTGTAATTTTCAAGAGGGCTAGTCTCATGGAATCCTATAATAACTCAGGTCATCGCCCAGGGGACACGGCCTCGGGGCCAACCCTGACCCGCCTTTGGGTTGGAGTCGCAACGGCTCCGGTTCTGGCTGGACTCTGGGGCGCTCAGGCGCTGTTTGAGTCCACCATTGCCCTTGGAGAAGCTAGTGAGGAGTTATTTCGAGGCGATCGCCTCCCTGTTCTCAATGTCCCCAGTGACGAGTCTGAGCCAAACAACGCTCAATCTACCTAATGTCTGTCACGCAGACTACAACAAAAACTAACGATTTGTTGACAAAATAAATTGTTTTCTGCCAACAAGTCCCAAGTTTGCCCGTTCTGCTCAATTCATCAGTCTCTAAGACGTTCGGTTACACCATCCTGGCCGACGTGACCTGCTTGGGGCGTGAGTGTGAAGAGTCGCGGGCAAACACCAGGAAACCTGCCCCAACATTGGCAAGCCGCCTAATCCGAATATCATAATGAGTCCAACACTTGAGAGAACCGATCGCCCATTCAACGTCTCTTCCACTTCAGACGTTCGGCTGCGTCACCGTCTCAAAGTCGTCGAGGATTTGTGGGAGTCCGTACTGCGTCAGGAGTGCGGTCAACAAATGGTTGACCTCCTACATGAACTCAACCCCATGCAAGCCGAAGGCGGACAAGCGCCGAATCTCAAAGATTCTCCTGTTGTTCGCAAAATTGAACAACTTGACCTCAACGATGCCATTCGCGCGGCCCGAGGTTTTGCCTTGTACTTCCAGCTCATCAACATCGTTGAACAACACTATGAACAACGGGATCAGCAAAAAGCGAATGTCAGCAACAATTTAACCTTTACGGAGGAATCCATCTCACGGGTTGAATCCCCCATTGAAGAGTTTTCTGAGCTAGCCAATAGCCCGGTGCAAACCCCGGAACGGGGGACATTTGGCTCCCTGTTTCCCCAACTACGACAACTAAATGTTCCCCCCAACCTAATCCAGAAACTCCTCGATCAACTCGATATTCGTCTGGTCTTCACCGCACACCCAACCGAGATTGTGCGGCGTACCATTCGCGGCAAACAGCGTCGAATTGCCCGAGTGTTACGCCAACTCGATCGGGTCGAAGATGGCTTACATTCGATGGGGCGCACCTCGTCCCTCGAAGCCGAGGCCCTACAAGAACAACTGATGGAAGAAATCCGCCTCTGGTGGCGCACAGACGAGTTACATCAGTTTAAGCCCACGGTTCTCGATGAGGTGGAATATACCCTGCACTACTTCACAGAAGTGCTCTTTGATACCTTGCCGCAACTGTACCAGCGGCTGCAACGGACCCTGAAGGTCTCGTTTCCCCATATTGACCCCCCAAGTTATAACTTCTGTAAGTTTGGCTCCTGGGTGGGATCTGATCGCGATGGGAACCCCTCGGTGACCCCCCGTGTGACCTGGCAAACGGCCTGTTACCAGCGGAATCTGGTCTTAGAGAAGTATATTCATTCCGTCGATAGTCTCAGTGAATCCCTGAGTCTGTCCCTGCATTGGAGTGATGTGCTGCCCGAACTCCTCGAATCCGTGGAACAGGATCGGCTGCAAATGAGCGAAGTCTATGACCGCCTGGCCATTCGCTACCGCCAAGAACCCTACCGCTTAAAACTGGCCTACGTGCAGAAACGGCTGGAGAATACCCGCGATCGCAACCTCAGTCTCTATCACGCCGAAGACTGGCGACAGCAAATCCGCGAGGTGAACAGTCTCCCCGTCTACCGCTCGGGTTCGGAATTTTTGGCAGAATTGCAACTGATTCAACGCAATCTCTTTGAAACCGGCTTGCAATGTAGTGAACTCGACACCCTCATCTGTCAGGTCGAAATTTATGGCTTCAACCTGGCCCATTTGGATATTCGCCAAGAATCCTCCCGCCATGAGGAGGCCCTCAACGAACTGACGGAGTATCTACAAATTCTGCCCAAACCCTACAGCGATCTAACTGAGGCGGAACGAGTCGAATGGCTAACCCAGGAACTGCAAACCCGGCGGCCGCTGGTTCCCACGGAGTTACCCTTCTCCCCCATCACCAAGGAGACCATCGAAACCTTCCGCATTGTGCGACTGCTGCAACAAGAGTTTGGCACAGAACTCTGTCAGACCTACATCATCAGCATGAGTCGCCAAGCCAGTGACCTCCTAGAGGTCTTGCTGCTAGCGAAAGAGGCGGGCCTCTACGATCCGGCCACGGGAACCGGAACCCTGCAAGTGGTCCCTCTGTTTGAAACCGTGGAAGACTTGAAACGGGCCCCCTCGGTGATGAAAGATCTGTTTGAGTTACCGCTCTATCAACTTCTGCTAACGGGGGGCTATGGACGAGAAGATAGCTCCGATACACCCCTGAGTCCCTCCCTGCAAGAGGTAATGCTGGGCTATTCCGACAGTAACAAGGACTCCGGCTTCCTCAGCAGTAACTGGGAAATCCATAAGGCTCAAAAAGCCCTGCAAGCGGTCAGCGATCCCTATGGGGTCAAACTGCGTATCTTCCACGGACGAGGCGGTTCCGTCGGTCGTGGTGGGGGGCCGGCCTATGAGGCGATCTTGGCTCAGCCGGGACGCACCATCGATGGCCGCATTAAAATCACCGAACAAGGGGAAGTGCTGGCCTCGAAGTATTCCTTGCCCGAGTTGGCTCTCTATCACCTGGAAACCGTCACCTCAGCCGTGATTCAGTCGAGCCTGTTAGGATCTGGCTTTGATGACATCGAACCCTGGAACGAGACCATGGAGGAGTTGGCCCACAAATCCCGTCAACATTATCGCTCCCTCGTCTATGAAGAACCGGATTTTATTGACTTCTTCATGCAGGTGACCCCGATTGAGGAGATTAGTCAACTGCAAATCTCCTCCCGGCCCTCCCGCCGTCGCCAAGGGAAGAAGGATATCGGCAGTTTACGGGCCATTCCTTGGGTCTTCAGTTGGACGCAAAGCCGCTTTTTACTCCCGGCTTGGTACGGGGTGGGAACGGCTCTGAATGAGTTTTTACAGGAAAAACCTGAGGAACACCTAAAACTGTTGCGCTATTTCTACATGAAATGGCCCTTCTTCAAAATGGCCGTCTCGAAAGTGGAGATGACCTTAGCCAAGGTGGATTTACAAATCGCCGAGCATTATGTGCGCGAGTTAAGCCATCCCGAGGATCGCGATCGCTTTGCGGTGATTCTCGATCGCATCACCGATGAATATCATCAGTCTCGGGAGCTGATTCTGCAAATTACGGGTCATACCTATCTCCTCGATGGAGATCCCGGCTTACGCCGCTCAGTGCAGTTGCGTAACTCCACCATTATTCCTCTCGGCTTGTTGCAAGTATCCTTACTCAAACGGCTGCGTCAACATGGCAAGAGTGCGACACCGGGGGTCATTCACTCCCGCTACAGTAAAGGGGAGTTACTGCGTGGGGCCTTGTTGACCCTCAATGGGATTGCGGCAGGAATGCGCAATACCGGTTAACCCGATGGCGGTGTGGGGGGCGGCCTTGGGCGACTTGTCTTGGGCCACCCGTCGGCGTTGAGTTCTTGATCTCAGCCCGACTCCACCGCAAAACCGTTTAAGATGGGTAACTAAGCCTGTTTATTCTTTCAATACCAACGTCATGTTTGTTCTGGCAGCGATCGCAGTTATCGCCATTCTTATCGCCGTTCACGAGCTGGGTCACTTCCTTGCGGCTCGCTGGCAAGGCATCCATGTCAACCGCTTTTCGATTGGGTTTGGGCCGATTTTGCTCAAATACCAAGGACCGGAAACGGAATATGCCATCCGCGCTTTCCCCCTAGGAGGGTTTGTCGGTTTCCCCGATGATGATCCCGACAGTACCATTCCTGAGGATGACCCAGACTTACTCCGCAATCGCCCGGTTCTCGATCGGGCGATCGTCATCAGTGCTGGGGTCATCGCCAATCTCATTTTTGCCTATCTGGTGCTAGTGTTCCAAATTGGCTCGACCGGCATTCCCACGGGCTTTAATGCGGAACCGGGAGTGGTGGTGCCTCAGGTGATGTCTGTTGAGAGTCCCGCCGCTCGGGCTGGCTTACAAGACCTAGATATCATTTTGGCGGTGGATGGAACCCCCCTAGAAGCAGGGGAAACGGGTATCTTCGATCTCAAAGAAACCATTGAAGAGAATCCCGAGACGCCGATTCCCTTGACGGTTCAACGCAATGAGAGCCAACTCTCCCTGACGGTGACCCCGGAACGGGGCAGTGATGGCAAGGGGCGCATTGGTGTGCAATTGGCCCCCAATGGGGAACGAGTGTATCGTGAGGTGGGTAATCCTTTGGAGGTGGTGGGCATTGCCGCTGGCCAGTTCCAGGTGATTTTCCTGAATACGGTTAAAGGCTTTTACCAGCTCATTACCAATTTTGAGAATACCGCCGGACAGATTGCTGGACCGGTGGGGATTGTGGCTCAGGGGGCAGATTTTGCCGCCCGCGATGCGATGAATCTCTTGTTTTTTGCGGCGGTGATTAGTGTCAACTTAGCCATTATCAATATCCTGCCCTTACCGGCTCTTGATGGGGGGCAATTGGCGTTTCTCCTGGTGGAAGGGGTACGAGGGAAACCGGTTCCGGTGCATATTCAAGATGGGGTGATGCAGTCGGGGCTGTTGCTCCTGCTGGGGTTAGGCATTTTCCTGATTGTTCGGGACACGAGCCAGTTGGACTGGTTTCAACAATTGAGTCGCTGAGGCGAGGGTCTATCTATCTCTATGGCTGGGACATCTCCATCAAAGCAAGCCTCGAAACAAGCCTCAAAACAACAACGGGCGTCAGACGTGTTACAGCGTTTGACGCAGTTATATCCTGATGCGACCTGTAGCCTCACCTATGAGAGTCCGGTGCAGTTGTTGGTGGCGACGATTCTCTCGGCCCAATGTACGGATGAACGAGTGAATAAGGTGACTCCGGCCTTGTTTGCTCGTTATCCGGATGCGGCGGCCTTGGCTGGGGCGAATGTAGAGGAGTTGGAAGGGTTAATTCGCTCCACGGGCTTTTATCGCAATAAGGCCAAGAACATTCGTGGGGCCTGTCAGATGATCATGGAACGGTTTGAGGGCCAGGTTCCTCAAACGATGGAGGCGTTAACGCAACTGCCGGGGGTGGCTCGTAAAACGGCCAATGTGGTGTTGGCCCATTGCTTTGGCATTAATGCTGGGGTGACGGTGGATACTCATGTGAAACGGTTAAGTCGCCGTTTGGGACTGACGGCGCAGGAGAATCCGGTTAAGGTGGAGCGGGAGTTGATGCCGTTGTTACCCCAGGCGGATTGGGAAAATTGGTCGATTCGTCTGATTTATCATGGACGGGCGGTGTGTAAGGCTCGTACCCCCAATTGTGGCGGCTGTGTGTTGGCGGATCTCTGTCCGGCGGCGGCTGAGATGGGGTAGTTCAGGTCATGCGATCGATGGTTCGATATTGGATGGCTTCGGCAATGTGGGTGGCCTGGATCTGCTCGTCTTGGGCTAAGTCGGCGATGGTTCGGGCGACTTTGAGGATGCGATCGGTGCCTCGGGCGGAGAGGCCGAGTTGACGAATGGCGGCTTCGAGGAGTCCTTGACTGGCGTCATCGAGGTGACACCAACGGCGTAGGTGGTGGCTTTGCATTTCGGCGTTGCAGCGAATTGGCTCGTCTTGAAAGCGTTGTGAGGCCTGTTGTCGTCCGATGTTGACGCGCGATCGCACGGATTGAGAGTTTTCCCCGAGCTTCTGTTCTAGAATTTCTTGGGGCTTGAGGCGGTTGACGACGACCTGCAAATCAATACGATCCATGAGGGGGCCCGAGAGTTTGGCCCAATACTGTTCTCGCTGACGGGGGGAGCAGGTACAGGGTTGAATGGGATCGCCGTAATAGCCACAGGGGCAGGGATTGGTACTGGCAACTAGGGTAAAACGGGCGGGAAATTCCACGGATTGACGGGTTCGGGAAATGGTGACTCGTCCATCTTCGAGGGGTTGACGCAGAAATTCCAGGACGTCACGCTTAAATTCGGTTAATTCGTCCAGGAACAGGACACCGCGATGGGCCAGGGAAATTTCCCCGGGTTTGGGATAACTACCGCCACCGACGAGGGAGGGGCCACTGGCGGAATGGTGAGGACTGCGGAAGGGACGTTGATTGACCAGTTGACCGCGATCGCGCAGTAATCCGGCGACGGAATGAATCTGGGTTACGTCTAGGGCTTCGGGCAGGGTGAGGGGGGGCAGAATCCCCGGTAAACGCCGCGCCAGCATGGTTTTACCACTACCCGGAGGACCGACAAAAATGAGATTATGACCGCCGGCGGCGGCAATTTCTAAGGCACGACGGGCATGGGCCTGTCCTTTGACATCTTTGAGATCTAAGCCGATGTCAGGTTTATGGGAGAGGGCTTTGTCTAAATCAACGACGGTTCGGGCAAACCGTTGAGGTTGATCGAGAAATTGGCTCACGTCCCGGACTGTACGCAAACCATACACTGAAAGTCCGTCGATAACGGCAGCTTCTTGGGCATTGGCTTCAGGAACCACTAAGCCACTCATGCCCATTTCGGCGGCGGCGGCGGCAATGGGTAAGACACCGCTGACGGGCCGTAAACTGCCATCGAGGGATACTTCTCCTAGGAACAGGTAATCTCCTAAGAGTTGTGGGTTGATTTGATCGGAGGCAGCTAAAATTCCCAAGCTAATGGGTAAGTCGAAACTTGGCCCTTCTTTACGGAGGTCGGCTGGGGTTAGGTTGACGACAATGCGACGCATGGGAAAGCTGAAGCCGGAGTTTCTTAGGGCCGCTTTGACTCGTTCTCGCGATTCTTGGACGGCTGTATCCGGTAATCCCACAACGACGGTGGCGGGAAGTCCTCCAGAGACATCAATTTCTACGCCAACTCTGACGGCGTTGATGCCATAGAGCGATGCACTCCATATTCGGGCTAACACGATTGGGCTTCTCTTGTGTCGGTTTGAATGGGTCAATTATTCCCAGTTTGGGGAAAAGATGATGTGATTTTGGTCACACTTGGCAGGTCGCTGCCGGAAAACTCAGTGGAATTACTGAAGTGTTTGTGTAATCATGGCGAGTGGTTTTTACGGAGTGATTTTAGTCAAAACTACAATTGTTTTGAAATCAAATGTTTGTCTCAGACAAGATGGTGCAGAAACTTCTGATCTGAGTCAAGTTATGGGAGTGATTCAGCTTATTTTGGGAGAAAAGCTGGCGATAGTTTGGATTAAGGTGCGATATTTGCCGAAAATCTGGTGTTGGGTTGGGTATGATAAGCTGATAGGAAAGATAATCATAGGTTTGGCGTTCTTTAGAGGTTTCGCTGATTTTAAGCGGGGTTTTCAATGCAAACACTGAAGAATGTCTCAGTTCTATCCGTGGTTTTATTGAGCTAGACTGTTGTAGATTAACACTACGACCCAAACACGACTCTCGCGGGTGACTGTTAGACCTGCGTTATGATTATGTACGAGATAAATCTACCCATGAAGACGGTACTCCGTTCACTAACACTGGCTGTAGCGATCGCACTGGTTGGAGGTACAGAGGGGGCGATCGCCAGTAAGTTTTTTGAGGCTGGGGGATTGAGGGGAATTCCCCAAATTCCTAATTCTGCTGGCTTTAGCCAAAACAACTATCAGCTCGAAGAGCTTGAGGATCTCTGTTCCAATGCTGACCCTCTCACGGCTCTAGACGCCTGTTCTGAGGCGATTCAGCGGCAGAATTGTCACCAGAAGGAGATCCTCGATCCGCAATTATTCCCTAAATGTGCCATTCTCTTTGATAATCTCGGGGCAGTTTTGGAACAAACGGGCCGCTATGAGGATGCGCTCACGGCCCTCAACTACGCCGCTGAACTGCAACCGGGCGATGCGAATATCTGGTATAACCTCGGCATCGTCTATGTTCACCTGCAACGGTATGAACAGGCTCTAGAGGCGTTTGATAAAGCCAGCGATCTCGACCCGAGTGATACCCAGGCCCAAAAGCAGGCGGATCTATTGCGTGAGTTACTAGAACCGAGTTTATACTGAGTCAGACGTCAGACAGAAGCTCTATCAGAAGCATGATTGCGGGTCTAGCCGCCCCCGCGTTTGGCGGGATAGCCAGCATCCTGCAATAGGGCCACAACTCGCTCGACGACATCACCCTGAATTTCGAGAGTATTGTCTTTGACGGAACCACCCGCACCACATTGACGCTTGAGGGATTTCAGTAAGGCTTTCAGGGTTTCGGGGCGACTCTGAAAGCCGGTAATCACGGTCACGGTTTTCCCTTTGCGTCCTTTGCGGGTGGGGTGAACTCGTAAGGGCTGCTCCTGGGGCGGGAGTTCCGGGGTGGGACGGGCGATCGCCTCATCGTTGTTATCGCCAAATTCGGAGTAGACAACAGGGTCTTTCATGGTGTGAGGGGGCGTATTGGCACGGCGGAGTTGGGCACAGATTAACGAAGGGCGGCTGTCACTGTCAATAGGGGCCGTCTAGAGTACAGAACTGGGATCTTGGGAAAAACGATTTAGTTCTTGTTGTAAGTTTTCTACGGACTCTTGCAGTTGTGACAAGGTATCATTGGTTTGCTGGAGGGTGTGACGTAGGTAATCAGAGGTTTCCTCACTAGAGCTACCCAACTGAGCAATCTCATCCCGTATTTTTTGCGCACTGAGAACCTGCTCTCGGATTCCCTGATTGATTAAGCCAATCCGAGGGGTAATGGCTTGAACATGAGCTTCGGTAAAAGTATTCATTTCCTCAATGCCATTGGCAACGGCGGCCTGCATATCTTGAACAATGGGGTTAATCGCTTGGGCGGTGGTTCGGGTTTGACTCGCTAAGGCATTAATTTCTTTGGCGATAATATTAAAGCCTTGACCCGCTTGATGTTGGTCAGAACTAATGGCTTGAATTGAGGCATTAATGGCTAAAAATTTAGTTTGTTTAGCAATGTTGTCAATGGTGCTGGTGATGCGGGTGATTCGACCCGCTTGTTCGGCGATCGCCCCTAGTTTTGTGGATAAAGATGAGCAAGAGAGTCGTAGTTTCTCGAAGTCTGCCTCAATCTCACCCACAGTTTTTACCAACTCCTGCGATCGACCAGAAATGGCTTGTACGGTGTGAATGACCTCCGTGGTGGATTGTACCTGTTTACTCATCATCGCTTCGAGTTCTTCTCCCGAGCGTGTAATTGCGACCGTAAAACGGGTTGACTCTAGGACTTCATTGACCAATTTTTTGATAAACCCAAGACTTTTCTGCAAATCCTGAAATAAAGACCTTGCCTGACGTTGATAAATTTGAATATATTCAATAGCAATACCAATCAGAGGCACAAAGTAGGCTAAGATTTTCAGGAAATGAGCAATATTAAAAGCATTATCGAACAACGCCGTCGAGCCAAAAGTCATATAGGCTTGAGTCGCTGCATTCGGAATCGCACTAATAATTAAAGCATAGGAAAATGGACTCGGATTGACATTATAAAACTTTGGATATACCCAAACACCTGCCCCTATAAATAAAAGCATTGGTATAAAATCCCAAGGTCGAGTGAGTAGGGCATCGGGATAGGTGGTTCTCGGTAGAATGTCTTGAGTGGCTGTAAAGTGAATCAGGGCATAGGCTAACAACCCGCACGCGCCACTAATCATCAATATAAAGCCTAGGTTTCGCTTCGGGTTCAGATGTTTATGATTACCATGCCGGTTAATCAGTAAACTGACCCCAAGAATCATGATTAAGGCGTGAAAGAGACGGCAAATTGCCCAAGTAAATGGGATTAAGTTTTCAGTGGGTGCAACAACCTCTAAGAGATGAGTGGCGGCTAAGGTATGAAACCCATCCATCATCCCTGAAAAAAATAAGGCAACTCCCAATACTGGTGTAATCGGATCTCCACGCAAGCTATAGTCCATTAAACTCAGCAAGACAATCAGGATAGCCGTACAAACAGCACTCCATTCGAGAAGCGTATGGACAAAACTTCCTTCTAAGCTATCGTGCATCGCCTCAAACAATTCTGTCTGGCTTAGATTTCCAGCCTGATCCGGGGTGAGGATCTCCCCAAACGTGGAGAAGTCTAGGCCCAGGAGATTTAGAACAAAGGGTAGAATGCAAATAGCAACCACTCCCCAGGTGACACTTGGGGGAATCCGGTTTTCGGATAAGTCGGATCCTTCTGAGGAAATCGTGGGATTGCCAGACTCTATTGAGTTAACCATAGGATTTTTGGGGGAAGTGAGGATTTTTTATGCTAGATTTGCCTCAAGTCGGTGCGCCAATCGCTTCAGGGTATATCATATCTCGATTGTGAAAAAGCACTGCCAGAATCTGAGCCTGAACATAATTGCGATTTTCTCCAGGTTAGTTCAGGATGGTCGAATTGTCTAACAGCTCAGATGATTTGTTATGTTTTTGTTATAATCCTTGCGTTGTCCCAGAACTCGGTGTTGATATAACTTCAAAAACCCAAAGCTCTTCCCGTTCACTGTCAAAGTGAAAACGCTCTTGCAACTGGTCTCCAGGGGTTTGGCATTCTTCTCCCACACAGAGAACATAGTCTAACGGACGAGTTTGTCTCAATATGGCATCCTCAAGGGTATCAAATTTTTGGGATGGGAAATTGCGGCGACTGGGGTCATCCATACAGATGGATTGAAATTCAACTTGGGGAAGGTGCAGGAGGTAGTAGTGCAAGCGAGTTGAACCCTCGGTAAAAAAGCCCACCCGACTTCCTTCTGGGAAAAACTCAGCCAGGATTTTGAGTCGTTCATCACCATGATATTTTTCGGCGGGATAGAGGCGATCGCGCCCCCAGTTACTCTGGACCCAATCACTGGCTTGTAAGTTCCAGCGACTGGGATTATAGGTTCTCAGAATTTTAGCATCCCAGTCATATAAGGAAATATACCAAAAGTTTAAAATTGAAATTCCAGTAATGAGGAAGAATAGCACATGTTCTTGACGTCGAGAGCGAGTTATCCTGTCCAAAACCTGGGCTACACAAGCACCAGATGCGGCAAATACGGGACTTAGCATTCTCATTTTGTACTGAGACCAAGTTGAGGTGAGACAAAATATCAGTAAAAATGAGATTAATGTTCCTGCTAACCGCTTGCTAAACGTTGGTCGCGTCCACAAACTGACCAGAAGCGAGGGTAAAATCAGGATGAGTCCTAATACCCCAAAACCCGCAAAGGCTTGATGGGGAATCAAAACAAAACTAAAGGTTTCTCCTTGTTGTAATCCTGCATCTCCTAATAGGGGATACAGGAATTGATAGTATATCTTTTTAATGTGAGCAAAAATAGAGACATCAAAAAGGCTATTGACTAAATCTGGAGGAATGGGAGTTGAATCAATAAACTCTAGGATAAAGCGAACTAAGTTGGCTAGTCCTCCTAGCAACCCATCCTGATTTTTATGGAAATCTACAAAACCAGGAGGGCCCGACCATGTGCCCCAAATATGATGATTATAAATAAATAACCATAGTTGAGACATAACTAAGATTGGGACGATACTAGCCAGCCAAAATAGGCTATTCTTATGAATTTCTTGAAGCCAAATTCTCAACCCATAAGTTTTAACTAAGGGGATTCCATAGAGGAGAGTCAGTGGGAGGGCTATGGCTAAAAATGTAGTTTTTGCGGCAACACCAAAGAGGAGTCCTAAAATAAGCAAGAAAAGATTGGCAGAGGTTGGAGACTGAAAGAGGCGATCAAGAATCAGTAGACAAAAAATTGTAGCTGAAGCGGTAAAGATGTTGTTTTTAGCAATCCAGCCCTGAAAGATGAGTTGGGGAAGACTAGCAATGGCAAGCATAATGGCGATCGCCAGTCGTTCTGAGACATATTTACGAGCAAGGGCATAATTTCCCATAAGTATCGAGAGATAAGCAATAAAATTGAAAATACCTCCGCCCCAATCCGTATTCCAGCGCAAAAAAAGATGAGCTAAAATATCGCTACCCACGGGAAAAATAGCCTGATTAACTTGGCAGACCTGATCTAAAAGCAGACTCGCTTCCTGTTGAAAAATTAGAACCCGAGTAAATCCATAGGTGACAACATCATGTGAACCTTGGGGAATTAGGATGGCTTTGAGTCCCAAGTTAAAAATTGGAAGCCCAGCCAATATCGCTAAAACCCAGTATTTTTTAAAAAATCGTATGGCGGCAACAAAAATAACCTTTAAGATATGTTTTTTCTGGTAGATGAGCCAGAAACTTAACATAACCAAAAGTGCTTCCCACAAAAAAGACATCTTGGGGATGCCTAATAGAAAAGAAATTTGAAAACAGAACGATAGTCCAATTAAGGCTAAATTGAGTCCAATCGCTAAGGACTCAGATAAGCGGCGATTAGGATAAAAAGCCAGCAAAAAACCGCCTAAACAAAGGACGGTAATTTCTAAAAAAGAAAAACCTAGTTTTATCATCAATAACTCTTGCTGAATAATAACCTGGTACAGTGCAGTGATTTGACTCTGATTGTTAGCGGCAAGGAAGTATTAAATTTGATAAGCCGGCCAACCTTGTTCGAGCATCTGTTGATGTTGAGTAACAATTGTCTCGGCCTCGGGACGTTCCGCAATGTTGACTGTCTCACCGGGGTCTTCAACATGGTCATATAACATACGGGCCCAAACAAAGCCATCATCATCTTTCCACTCGGTATAGCGATAGCGATCGCTCTTGACAGAATGCCCCCCATTGTAATAACTAAAAACAGCTTCTTTCCAAGGTAAGTTAGGATTTTCTAACAAGGGAACAAAACTGCTGCCCTCCAAATGGTCGGGTTTGTCTAACCCAGATAAATCACAGAGGGAGGGGTAAATATCCACAAACTCCACCAACGCATCCGTCCGCTGTCCTGCGGGAACTCCTGGCCCCCGGACAATCATAGGAGCGTGTAAGGAGGTTTCAAAGTTGGCATGTTTACACCACAAGCCATGTTCTCCCAGTTGCCAGCCATGATCTCCCCAGAGAATCACAATCGTATTATCTGCGAGTTCGAGGCGATCAAGGGCATCGAGAATCTGCCCCACGAGCGCATCGGCATAACTTGTGGCGGCGTAATAGCCATGGATTAAACTCAAGGCCATCTCGTCTGAGACGGGCCCCTCAGCGGGAATCCCATAATAATTGCGGAGTTCTCCCCAATTATGCAACGCTGCATCCGGCGCACCAGCCGGACGAAAGGGATTATCAGCCAAGCTCAAGTTTTCCCGTTGATAGAGTTCCCAATAGGGGGTTGGGGAGTTAAAGGGTAGATGAGGGCGAAAGAGTCCAGTGGCAATAAAGAAGGGTGCGTGACCATCTTGGAGACGTTCCAAGGTGCGAACTGTGCGATCAGCGATTTGCCCATCTGTATAGATATTATCCGCCACATTGGCCATTTCAAACGGAGGTCCATAGGTTCCTCCGTGGGCTTGAACAATGGCACGATTTTCGGGGGTGACATAGGATTCTAGCCCCCACATTCCCCGAGGCCGCCAGGGTTCTTCTAGCCAACTGTCCGCGTCATCCTCAATGACGTGATAAATTTTGCCATAGGAAATTGTCCGATAGCCCTTGTCTTTGAACCAGAGAGGTAAACTGGGTTCATTGGGCATATCTTCGTCTTTACGGGCTTGATAGTCACTGCCAAAGCGAGTTGGGGTGGCCCGGGCCCCGGAGAGGGTACTGGCCCGAGAGGCCCCACAGATGGGGACTTGGCAATAGGCCCGCTCGAATAAAGTGCCTTCAGCGGCAAGGCGGTCAATATTGGGGGAGATCATCTCACTGCGCCCGTAGCAGTTGAGTTGCGGACGTAGGTCGTCGATGAGTAATACCAGGATATTTGGGTAGTTATGACGGCCAATCTGACCTGGGGTTCTGACGTTCAGGCGATCGCAACCCGACAGAAGTTTTCCCCCAACTCCCACAGCCGTTGCTGTCATGAGTCCATTAATTAGACGACGACGGGTGATCCTGGCCATCGATTTACCTCCTCCATTCCCTTCTAGAACCTAAGATTAGATGACTCAATGCTATCCCTAAAGGTTAGGCTAACTTGCCCGAAATGTCTAATCTTATCTTAGAATTACACAACGAACAGCTTGCAGATGGACTCAGTCTTTCTGTAACCGAGACGGCAAAACCTCAAAAATAGTGGTGGCTTCCTCGTTGCGTTCAAACCGAAAACGTTCTCTTAAGCGCGGCCCAGGAGTCTGACAGACTTCTCCAACGCAAAGAACATAGTCTAAGGGCGTTGATGTCTTAGATATTGCCTCTTCCAAGGTTGCAAATTTTTGCACAGGATAGGCTCGCTGTTGAACAGAATCCATACAGATATCCTTAAACTCAACTTGAGGAATGTGCATAAAATAGTAATGTAAACGAGTCTCATTTTGCGTGAATAAGCCGACTTGACTTCCTTGAGGGAAGAAGTTTGCTAACGTTTCCAGCCGTTCATCCTCATAAAATCTATTGGGAGAGTAGAGGCGATTGCGCCCCCAATCACTTTGAACCCAGTAGCTTTCCTGGATATTCCACCTCCAGGGGTAATAACTATTCAAAACCCGTAAATCTTGGTCATATAGAGATACATAAAAAAGCAAAAAGATGGAGGCATAAGATATGCCTAAAAACAGGAGATTTCTTTGTTTCCCAGCAATAGTTAATCGAGACAATAAATCAGATATGCAGGGTCCAGAACAGGCGAAAAAAACAACTAACATTCTAATTTTATAGAGAGACCAAGCGGAGGATAGGCAAAAAATCAGTAAGAATGAGATTAATGTCAAGGCTAGATTACGGGTAAATGAGGGTCGAGTTCGTAGACTTGCCAGAATAGAAGGGATAACAATTAGCAAACCCAATGGACCAAACCCCCCATGAGTCTGATGGACTCTCCAAATCATGGAAAAGGGACGTTGACTTTGCAAAGCAGCTTCACCAAATATCGGCTCAAAAATAGAATCATATATAACTTTTAAGGTGTCTACTGGTGAGAAATTAAAAATTTCTTGAGTCAAAAGATTAGTG
This sequence comes from Geitlerinema sp. P-1104, assembly GCA_012911965.1. GTDB lineage: Bacteria > Cyanobacteriota > Cyanobacteriia > Cyanobacteriales > Geitlerinemataceae > Sodalinema. The sequence goes on along the minus strand of SMDP01000014.1, from coordinate 14,506 downwards.
ATATTGAGGAAATCGATGAATTGAAACCCAAAGCGAACTAAGTTAGCAAGTCCCCCCAAAAGTCCAGCTTGATTTTTGTGAAATTCAACAAATTCAGCTGGACCTGACCAACTTCCCCAAATAATATGATTATGAATAAACAACCAAAGTTGCGATAGTACCACCAGAGGAATTAAGCCAATTAACCACCAAAACCAATGTTGACGAATCTCATTAACCCAGATTTGCAGTCCATATTTACGAACAATCGATAGTCCAAAAAAGATAGTAAAGGGAAGGGCAAATGCTAAAAAGGTGGTTTTAGCTGAAAGACCAAACACCAATCCGAGCAATACTAAAAATACATTTCTAGATGTTGGTCTATCGAGGAGTCTTGTGACAGCTAGTAAGCAAAATATGGCAGCGGATGCTGTAAAAATATTATTTTTGGCAATTGAAGATTGTAGCAATAACTGAGGTAAACTGGCAATAACTAGAGAGACTGCGAGGGAACCTCTTTCTGATAAATATTTTCGGGATAAACAGTAGTTTCCTAAGATAATAGAAATATAGGATAGGAACGAAAAGAAGCTCACCCCTATATCGGTATTGAAGCGTAAGAAGAGATGGGGTAATATATCAGCACCTACTGGAAAAATAGCCGTATGCATCTTACATACTCTATCTAAGAGAATCGTATTCTCTGCCTGAAATAGAAATACCCTAGGCAAGTGATAGGCTAAAACATCTAGAGATTCTTGAGGTGCAAAAAATGATTTAATGCCAGTGTAAAATATAGGAATAAATGATAGACTAGCAAGACCTATATTTCTTTTGAAAAATAGATGTGAAGACCGTAAGAATTCCTTGGTAATACTTCCTCGTTTTTTAATTAGACCAATGATTACGATTGCTATAAGTATTTCAAAAACAATCGAGAGACTCGGGAATTGGGCCAAAAAAGAAGCTTGAAAAATGAATGAAACTGTTATCAATGCCAAGCCAATCCCTAAGCTTAGAGACTCAGATAGTCGTCGCCCTCGATGATGCAGGATTAGGAATCCTCCCCAACAAAACAGAAACAGTTCTAAGAAAGAGATGAGGCTATAGAGCATTGCAATTACTCCGAGATCGTTCTGAATTGGAGAGCTTGCAGGCCCAAGCGTCTGAGGACACTCAGGCCTGAGGAATTAGGGGACGTTACTCAGGGGTATCTTGTAAATCGGGGCGTTCCTCATCCACGATCGCCCCTTCAACGGGACAAACTTGCAGACAAATCCCGCAATCGATACAGGTTGAAAAGTCAATCCAGTACCAGGCGGTTCCCTTTTTATTCTTACCCGGTCCCTCATGGATACAAGCCACGGGACAGGCTTCAACGCAATCGGCAACGCCTTCGCAGGTATTGGTGACAATTGTATGGGACATTAGGTTCTCCTTAACTCGGTATCAATAACCTGATGCTGAGATAGATGACACAGCATCAGTCTCCTCATTCAATCGTTCATGGGAAGCATTTCCCATTGTGACGGATCATGAGTCGTCGTGCTTGCGGTGATTCCTTGGAGTCTCGCCCAGCCCGAGGGGTCTCCATTGGTATCTTGAAGATAGTTCATTGATGATGCCCTTTAACCCTAACCCCATGGCCAAAACTGCGATCGTTCTCCTCTCGGGCGGCTTAGACTCCTCCACCGTCCTCTATCAAGCCCAAGCCGACGGCTACACCTGTCACGCCATCTCCTTTGACTATCAACAACGACATCGTCGGGAACTCGATGCGGCCCGCGCGATCGCCCAAGCCGCCGCAGTCCAAACCCATCAAGTGGTGCAATTCGACCTCAGCCAATGGGGAGGGTCTGCGCTAACCGATAGTAGCTTAAACTTGCCCGGCGATCGCAGCCTGGCAGAGATGGCTCAAGACATCCCCATCACCTACGTTCCCGCCCGTAATACCATCTTCCTCAGCTTCGCCCTAGCCCTGGCCGAAGTCCAACAGGCCGAACGCATCTATATCGGCGTCAACGCCCTCGACTATTCCGGCTACCCCGACTGTCGCCCCGACTATATCCACGCCATGCAAGAGGCCTTCCGCTTAGGAACCAAACAAGGGCGAGAAGGAACCCCCATCATCATTCAAACCCCCCTCATCAACCTCAAAAAAACCGAAATCATCCAACTGGGAAATCAACTGGGGGTTCCCTGGGAGAAAACCTGGTCCTGCTACGCCGGTGGTGAGGTGGCCTGTGGCGTCTGTGACTCCTGCAAACTGCGACGCGCCGCCTTTGACGCCCTCAACCTCACCGATCCCATTCCCTACGCGCAATAAAACCCAATGGGCGATCGCTTTCTCAAAGTTTCTTTACAATTAAAGGAACAGCGCCCATCTCACTTAGGAGGATCTCATCTCGTGGTCGAACAAACTCGACAAAACTGGGACTTCCGACGATTCCTCGATACCCTAGGTTTTTTCGGAGAAATCCCCTTCATCGGCAGTTTCACCTGGCTGCAAAAATTACTCGGTATGAAAGACGACGCCATCTTAGATAGCCCCAACAGCCCCGGAGTTGTTCTCGTCGCCGGCGCCACCGGAGGCGTGGGCAAACGAGTCGTGCAACAACTGCACCAGCAGGGGATTCCCGTGCGCGGCCTAGTCCGTAACGCCCAACGAGGGCGAGAACTCCTCGGGGATGAGGTCGATCTCGTCGAAGCCGATATCACCCTTCCCGAAACCCTCAACGGGCGAGTCTTCGAGAACGTCCGCGCCGTCATTTGCTGCACCGGAACCCGAGTGCAACCCGTCGAAGGAGACAGCCCCAGCCGCGAGAAATACTATCAAGGGGTGAAATTCTACCTGCCCGAAGTCGCCGAAACTCCAGAATACATCGAGTATCAGGGGGTAAAAAACCTCGTCAACGCCGCAAAACCCTATCTAAAACAGCGGCAAAACGAAAAAATGATATTTGACTTCAGACAGCCCCTCCCCAACTTCAACAGCCTCTGGGGTGCCGTTGACGATGTGGTCATGGGCGGGGTGAGTGAAAGTGGTATCCGCCAAATTTCCGGCGCGGCCCTGTTTGAGGGCAACGTCTCAACCGCCAACTCAGGCGGCTTTGCCTCCGTGCGAACACGTCCGCTGGACCAACCCTTGGACTTATCCGCCTATGAGGGAATTGAACTACGAGTTCGCGGTGATGGCAACCGCTATAAATTCATCCTCCGAGGCGATGACCGTTGGGATGGTATCAGTTACTGTTACTCCTTCGACACGGTCTATAACATCTGGATGACCGTGCGGATTCCCTTTGCGGAGTTAATCCCCAATTTCCGCACCAAAACCATCGAAACGGTAGAACCCTTCCCTGCCGGAACGGTCACCGCGTTTCAGTTTATGTTGAGTAAATTTGAGTATGACGGCGAACTCAATCCCACCTTTTCAGCGGGAGGCTTCCGTTTGGAACTTGAAACCATGAAAGCCTACGGGGGACTGCCGTTACCGCAATTTATCATGATCAGTTCCGCTGGGGTGACTCGTCCCGGAAAACCGGGCTTAAACCTAGAAGAGGAACCCCCAGCGGTGCGGATGAACGACCAACTCGGCGGCATTCTCACCTGGAAACTCGCTGGAGAAGACAGTGTGCGCGAGAGTGGCGTTCCCTATACCGTTGTCCGTCCCTGCGCCCTCACCGAAGCACCGGGTGGCAAGGCCTTAGAACGCGATCGCGGTGACACGATGAAAGGCCAATGTTCCCGCAACGACATCGCTCAACTCTGTATCGATCTCCTCAACGCACCGGAAGATACGAATACAACGTTTGAGGTGAGGGAGAAAGGATAGGGGATAGGGGATAGGGAACAGGGAACACTGTGTCCTCTGTGCCTCTGTGGTGACCCTCTTGCGGGCGACCACAAGGGTGCGCCCCTACGTCTTTTCTATTGCCTCCCGCCTCATGCTATCCTAGTGAGGTTGTCAAAATTTCGCACATTTGGCGTTTCGGGTGTTTCTGACGGGACGAGAGTTCCTCAGAGATCAAACGCTGGATGGAGGAAAAACCCGAAAATACGGAGATTTCAAGTTTTATGGCAGTTATTACACTGGCTCAACTCCTCGAATGTGGAGTTCACTTTGGACACCAGACTCGTCGCTGGAACCCTCGGATGTCTCAGTACATCTTTACCGATCGCAACGGGGTTCATATTATTGACCTGGTGCAGACGGCGCAACTGCTCGAAGATGCTTACGATTACCTGCGTTCAGCAGCCGAAGCGGGCAAGAAATTCCTGTTTGTGGGAACCAAACGCCAAGCTGCGGCGATTATCGCCCAAGAAGCTGACCGTTGCGGGGCGTACTACGTCAATCAACGGTGGTTGGGGGGAATGCTCACCAACTGGACGACGATTAAAACTCGTGTCGAACGCCTCAAAGAACTCGAGAACCTGGAAGAATCTGGGAACTTGGATCTGCGTCCGAAGAAAGAAGGGGCCATGTTGCGCCGGGAACTGTTTAAACTGCGCAAGTACCTCGGTGGAATTAAGGGAATGCGTAAAGTTCCCGATATCGTCATCTTGGTTGACCAACGCCGGGAATACACCGCCGTGCAGGAATGCCACAAACTCGATCTGCCCATTGTGTCTCTGTTGGATACCAACTGTGATCCCGATGCGGTCGATGTTCCCATTCCCGCTAACGACGATGCCATCCGATCGATTAAGCTAATATTGGGCAAACTGGCCGACGCGATCTATGAAGGTCGTCATGGTGAACTCGATTCTCTGTCTGAGGATGATTATGACGATTACAGCGTCGATGATTTTGAGGACGAGGATTTAGAATCTGATGACACCTCTGATGATACTTCTTCTGATGATACGTCTGAGGAGTTCTCAGGGTCTGACGACTCGGATGACACCGAGAAGGAGACGGAGAAAGAGGCTGAACCCGTGGCTCAAACCGCTCAAACAGCCCAGTCTGAGGAAGAATAAGCAGCTTCCCTTGTACGTGTAGCACAAACGACAGAAACAGAAGCAATCATGGCGCAAATTTCAGCAAAAGACGTTAAGGAACTGCGCGATAAGACGGGCGCAGGGATGATGGACTGCAAAAAGGCTCTCAGCGAGAGTGGCGGCGATTCCGAGAAAGCCATTGAGTGGCTTCGTCAAAAAGGGATGGCTTCTGCGAATAAAAAAGAGGGCCGTGTTGCAGCCGAAGGGCTAGTCGGAAGCTACATCCACACCGGTGGACGAGTGGGCGTTCTGATTGAAATCAACTGTGAAACGGACTTTGTGGCTCGTCGTGAGGAGTTCCAAGAACTCGTCCGTAACATTGCCATGCAAGTCGCGGCTTGCCCCAATGTGGAGTATGTCCGCGTTGAGGATATCCCGGCGGAAATCACGGAGAAGGAGAAATCCATCGAAATGGGCCGGGAGGACTTGGCTGGGAAGCCGGAAAACATCCGCGAGAAAATCGTGGAAGGTCGGATTGGCAAACGGCTCAAGGAGTTGGCCCTGTTGGAACAACCCTATATCCGGGATACGAACATCACCGTCGATGAACTGGTGAAACAAATGGTGGCGCAGTTGGGTGAGAATATCCGGGTGCGTCGTTTTGTGCGCTTTGTTCTCGGTGAAGGGATCGAGAAAGAAGAGAGCGATTTCGCCGCTGAGGTGGCCGCTCAGGCTAATGTGGGTAAAAACTAACCCATTCCGCTAATGTATGAGGGTTCAGGAGACGTTTGTTGCTTCTGAACCCTCTTGTTTCGAGGGGATGGCTAGATCATGGGGGAGATGATGAGATGACTGGATCAACGGAACGACTCTATCAAACGCTGGAGCGTCTAAGTGGTGAGTTATCGCAACTGTCAAATCAGTTTGAGGACACCTACCGCGA
>SMDP01000014.1:0-8003 GCA_012911965.1 Geitlerinema sp. P-1104 | reverse complement strand
GGCATTTTGCCGGGAACGGTTCCCCCGAAGTTGGTGCAGGCGGCGACTCAGGTGGATGCAACGGCGGATACGGCCAGCAATGTTCCCAATTTATTGAAGTTATTGGTGGAAACGGAGTCGGGGGATGAGTCTCGATCGCAGGTGGCCCAGTTGTTGGCGGTTCGCTTACGGCTGTCGGATATTGAGTTTGCCGATCCGACTCTGAAGACTTGGCGCGATCGCCTCCGGGAGTTATCCTCGCAGTTGGTGAGCGTGGGACGCAGCTATCATGAAAAACAACGACAACGAGCGGTGATTGAGGCGGAGTCGGCCTGGCGATCAAGTTGGTTTGAGGAGGAGGATTAGCGGCGATTTAGGAGTCCTGGGGGAGTGGTCGCGTGATATCTATGGTAATGCGACCGCCAAAGTCGGGAATGGGAGCGGCGGGTTTGCTCAGGCGGACTCGGACTTGCTGCACTTTCTCTAAGCTTAAAAGGGAGTCGGCGATCGCCCCGGCTAGTCGTTCGACGAGGGCAAATTTTTCGGTTTTGATAATTTCTTTGACTTGGGCGATCGCCTGGCGATAGTCCAACGTATCCTCAATGGCATCACTTTGATGGGCGGCTTCCAAATCTAACCAGAGGGTTAAGTCCACCTCAAACCACTGCCCTAAAACTTGCTCTTCGGCTAAAAATCCCGTGTAGCCATAACAGCGAATTTGTGAGAGTTCAATACGATCCATATCTGATTTTTTACTTGACAAACGAGCGTTAAAATGCTGTATTGAGCCACTATTTAGCTGCCTGGGCCGCCATGGTTTCTTCCACCGCTGGACTGGCTTTGCTAATGGCTTGTAGCAATAAGTAATTTAACACAGTTCGCACGGCAATAATCGCCGCTAAACGGGCAATGTCATCCCAACGACTGGAAATCATGGTCTTGAGAATTGTTGCCCCAATTAAGAAGCTTAGAGCGAGAGAAAATGAGTACCCCATGACTAATCGACCGCGTTGAAATGCCTCCGTGGTTTGGGGTTTGAAGAGAGCATCTTTGAGATAAATCACTAAAGCTCGGGTGACGCCAATGGCAATTACAAATAACGCCAAGAGTTGACAAAATCCTGTCAAAATTCCGTTAAGGGAAATCACAATCCCGGAAAGTTCTGCTTCTAAACCATCTAATAGCATTCTCTAAGTTCCTAATGAGTCATTGTTGATGGCGCTCTGGGGCGACGGTTTACAGCTTAGACCTAGGAAATTACCCTAGCCACTTATGATTTTTTGCCCGTCAGCCAATAGCATTTCATCTCACCCCGTCCTTTTAAGGCAATCATACCCCGGTCTTGGAACGTATAGCGTTCTTTCAAACGCTCGTAGGTGGCTTCGGTGACCTGAATTTTGCCCGGTTCTCCATGAGACTCCATACGAGAGGCCACATTGACCGTATCTCCCCATAAATCATAAATAAACTTGTGGGTTCCGATGACCCCAGCCACGACGGTGCCGCTATTGATACCCAGACGAATCTGAAATTCCTCGGGATATTGCTCTTGCACATGGTCTACGGAGTCCAACATGGCTAAGGCCATATCGGCGATCGCCTCGGCATGATCTGCACGAGGAATCGGTAAGCCCCCAGCCACCATATAAGCATCGCCAATGGTTTTGATTTTTTCAAGTCCTAATTTTTCGGCGATCGCATCAAACTCCGAGAAAATCTGATTGAGAAGATTCACCACCTCCACCGGAGTTAGGCGCAAGGATAAGGGGGTAAAGCCCACAATATCCGCAAACAAAATCGTAACATCATCAAACAACTCAGCGATCGCCCCTTCATCCACCTTCAAACGAGCGGCGATAGACTCGGGTAACACGTTCAACAACAGACGTTCCACGGTTTCCCGTTCCTGGGCCAAAGCGGCGGCATTTTTTTCTAAATCCTCCAACATTCCATTAATTGAAGCTCCCAAATCACTGAGTTCATCGGTACCGGGAGTTGAGACACGCAAGGTTAAATCACTACTCTTACCCACCTCAGACACCGCCTCACTCAAACGGGCCAAACGCCGCAGCACCAAACGCTCCAGAAGAATCACCGTCAGAACCCCAAAGACTCCGCCCACCAAAAGCAAAGACCCCAGTAAATAGCCTAACGCTCGCCGTCCCTCTCGATGAACATCCCGAGGCATCGTCACCTCAAGTAAAAGCTCAGGCGTGCCATAGATATCCGAGATCCAGTGATATCCTGCCAGTTCCTGTTCGTTAAGGGGCTTGATCGCCGGCTGATCCGGTTCATCCTGTAATTGGCGGGCGATCGCCTGTAACACTCTGGAGTTCTCCAAGGCCGAGAGACGGTGGAAGCGAACCTGTAACTGGACATCTTCGGCTAACTCCTGCACCTGGGCCTCATCCCAATGTCGTAGCATAATCAGTGTCCCCGGCATCACGCCACCGCCACCACTGGTTAAGATGGGACGGGAGGACACCAACAGCGTCTCCTCGGGAAGAACCCAAAATCCTGCTGTTAGACTATTGCGACTGTCATGAGCCAGTAGGGGATGCTCTGGGGTGAGTCGTTCGAGCCAACTGGCTCGTGGAGGTTGTCCAGATTCGCCTGCTAACTCAAAGCTATAACCAGCTTTGACCTCCCCCTCACGGTCAATTAAGAGCAACCCCCTCAGTTTCAGGTTGGTGAGAACTGTATCCGTGAGATTCTCCTCAACAAATTGCTCATTCTCCCCGGCTATGAAATTATACATAGCATCCCAGTTTGACCAGTCTCCCGTCACGAGATTGAGTTGAGCGACTTTTTGCCTTAAGGCATTTTCCACCCGTTGGATATCTCGGGTCGCATTTTTGGTTTCCAACTGTCCAAAACTCTCCAGGAGAATGGCGAAAATGCTGCCATAGAGTATCGCAATTAGTCCGAACAAACTAAAGCTAATTAGAATCAGGGTTTTTTTGTACAGTTTCATGGTTTGCAAACGCAAGGAACAACCCCGCCCAGCTCATTGTGGGGGATGTCAAGACTTAATTTGGCAATTGGTCATTTTAAGTCCAATTTGACCTCAATATGAGAGGGTTAGCTCGCCAATAAAACTAATAACTCAACTCCAAACTCATTCTCAAAAAGTTCTTTTTTGTAATTGAGACTCCAACGTTCCAAGTCACACGGATCTCCCACTTTATTGGGGTATAACAACAATTTAACCTGTTTAGAATCTGGGCGATGTTCACAACGCACCTTACGGATTGCTCCGAGTTGGCGGCGATCGAGGGCGATCGCCAACCGCATTAAACCACTCAACTGGCGCACCAGAAGGCGATCGCCACTGGACAAATTCGCATAGGGTTCATGCTTTTTCTTAGGCACACTCTTACGGTGATAGCGAGCTAAATTGGCAATTAACTCAATCTCCAACTCCGTAAACCCGAGCAGTTCCCCATGACGAATCAAATAATAGGAATGCTTGTGATGGGCAGAATGACTAATATAAAGCCCACAATTGTGGAGTAACGTCGCCACCCACAATAACTCCCGTTCCGTCTCGCCCCATTCATGGAGAACCCCCTGAGTTTGGTCAAACAAACTGACTGCAAACTCCGCCGTCCGTTCAGCATAGGGCAAATCCACATGATACTTCTGAGCAATCTTGCGGGTACTGCGTTCACGAACCGAACTTTGATAACAGAGTTTATCCTCAATCAAACCTCGATTGAGCATCCAATCGACAATCATGCCCTCTCGTAGGGCCCGCTCACAAATAATCAGCTCATCCACCCCCAACAGAGACATCGCCTCATGGAGAATCACCGCCCCCGCCACAATAATCTCAGCGCGACGTTCCACCATTCCCGGAATATTGAGCCGTTCCTCATAACTACTTTTGCGGAGTTTTTTGAGCAGTTTATGGAGATGCTTAAAGCTGAGAACATAGCCATTCAGGGGACTGGGAACCCCTCCTAAATTATCGATCGCATCCATCGTTGCGAGAGCTTCAATGGTTCCCGAGGTTCCCACCATGCGTAAGGTTTCCCCCGGTTGAACCTTGGCCAATACCTCCTCAACCGGACGTTCGAGCATCCCCTGCACATAGGCTTCGAGGGCGGTATAGTCCTTATCATTGATGGGATCACTATGGACATACTGGCCCGACAGACGCACCGCCCCCACCTTGGTACTACTGAGGCTGCGGGGTTCCTGGCCATCGCCGAGAATCAACTCCGTCGAACCGCCCCCAATATCAATCACCACATGAGGCTGACGGGCCAACTCCATCCCCGACAGCACCCCCAAATAAATCCGTCGCGCCTCCTCAGGCCCCGAAATGAGATTAATCGACAAGTCCAACTCATCCCGAACTCGTTGAATAAACTCCTGGCCATTGGGAGCTTCTCGGGTGGCGCTGGTGGCGACGGCAACAATTTCGTCAGCGGCGAGACTCTGGGCAATTTTTTGATAGCGTCGTAGGGTGTCAACGGAACGGCGAATAATCTCAGGTTTAAGATTTCCCGTTTCGAGATCGCAGTCCCCGAGACGGACAGTTTCCTTTTCTCGCGTAATAATAGTAAAGGCGGGCAGTTCCGGTTGAATCTGAACCACCACCATGTGAATGGAGTTGGTGCCAATATCAATAGCGGCCAGAACATAGTTGGAGCGAACGGACACCCCAACGGGACGAGCCTGCATCCGAATCGCATTGCTCGGGGGAGTTGTGTCTGTCATGACGAAATCCTCAAACGTAGGCAGTTCTCCCGGGTGTTATCGAGGCCACGTCCTATAACACAGAGGTGATGATACCGTGGTTGGGGGGAGTCCCCCGTCTTGACGGGTCGAAAACTTAGGAGTACAACAAGTGCAACTTGCCTTGATGATATCTTGTCTTGTCCCATTCGTCGTTGGGCAGGTCTGCGATTTTTTTCCCTCCGTCCCCTTTTTGTGCATCTTCAGGCTTAAACGTGTTTGACAGCGATGAACTGACCGTTACTCAAATCCAAGGCCCCGATGATCTCTTTGATGTGCGGGGACAGTTGTTGCGTAAAACCAATCCCCTACGCACCAAGATTTTAATTTTTTCGACGATTTATCATCAGTTCGATTTCAGCGATCGCGACTGGATGGCGCTGAGGACTCAAGAACTAGATGCTCTCCTGCGTCATCTGTTTGATGCTTGTCCAACTCTAGATGAACTCGATAGCCGTCTGCATCGAACCGCACGAGATTTAGAGGGAACGGAGGAAAATTTGCAAGCGGCGGACTTGTTGGTGCGCTGTTTTACCCGCTTTTATGTCCAGGATTTACCCAGTCGCCCGGATGACATTTCCCGGGATTTATCTCCAGAACCCCAGCCAAGTCATGAACCCGTCACCCTGGGCCGTCATATCACCGAGAGTCCCGCCCTCGATGGAGACGCCAACTCCCCAGAGGAGGAGGAGGAGGAGAGCGATAGTAGTCTCTTTTTTGATATGACGTTTAATGGGAGAGCGGCGATCGCCCCCGCCGCCAATCCCCAGCAAGAGGCGTTAGCACCATCCCCTCCAACCCCTTCCCCTGGGGCTTCTCCCCGTTTATCCGATCGCCTCTTACAGCATTTGGCCACCACCGATGAGGTGCAGGATCTGATCCGGCGATCGAGTAAGGATCTCACCGAGGCGATCGCCCAAAGCATTACGGACTTAGAAATGAACCTAGAAGCCACCTGTGCTCACGTCTCCCCCGAGGAACAACTACGCATCAAACATGAAGCCGTCACTAGCCTTCTCAACGATGTACGGCTGAATCTCAATCGCATTGGTGGGGTTCTCGATCATTCCTCCTCCTCCCCTCAGGAACCCATTGTCGATGAGTTGCAGCAACAAGCCAGTCAAGGAACCCCCCGCGCGATCGCCCGTTGGCTAATTCAGCGTCATCGCGCCTTAGGGATTAACCTCCTCGCAACGCAAAAAGGTCGCTGTCTCCATGTTGTCTTAGATTTGGCCTCCGTCAATCCCAGCACCGACAACGATCCACACCGTCTCGCCGGTCAGATGTACGAGAGTATCCTAGAATTGAAACTAAGCAGCGCCGATCGCCTCAAAGTTCACGGTCGTGAGCCGGGACAAAAACGTCCGAGTTGGACGCGATCGTTTCTTCTGTAACTGCACTATTGCCTCAAGCCTAGCCAAACCCTTATGGACGCTCGGGAAGTTTTAGAACGCTACATTTCCGGAGATATTGATTTTAAGAGCGTCACCCTCTGCAACGCCAAACTAGCCGGGGCTGAACTGATTGGGATTCGCCTAAGTGGGGCCAATCTCCAGGGGGCGGATTTACTATTCGCCTATCTCACCCGCAGTCAACTCGATGGTGCTAATCTCAGTAAAAGTAAACTCGGCGGTGCGAATCTCAAACAAGCTAATTTACAAAAGACCTATCTACGAGATGCGGATCTCCATGGAGCGATTCTGCAACGGGCCGATTTGCGAGGCGCGGATTTAAGTCTAGCAATTCTCATTGATACCAATTTAATGGGAGCAGATTTACGCAGTTGTAACCTCAGCGGCGCGGATTTACGGGGGGCTTCCTTACGAGGGGCGAATTTACGCTATGAACGGCGCATTTATGAGCCAGTCAATTTGCGCGGTGCGAATTTATCCTATTGTGATTTACGAGATATTGATTTAAGTTACGCCGACTTAACCCGTGCCGATTTAACGGGGGCAAAATTAACCCAAACTCATTTACGGGGAACGATTTTCACTCAAGCGAAGTTGAAATGGGCTAACCTGCGCCGCGCCACCATGATTGATACCGATTTAACCGAAGCCGATCTACGGGGAGCTGACCTTTCCGATGCCATTATTGCCAGTGCCAGGATGGGAAAAGCGCGGCTACAAAAGGCAAATCTCTATATGGCTAACTTGGCACGCTCTAACATGACTCAAGCCGATTTACGGGGAGCAGATTTACGAGAAGCCAATCTTTTAGAAACTAATTTAACCAAAGCAGATTTAACTGATGCTAACTTAACGAATGCCAATTTATTTGATGCCGATTTAACCTTAGCTCGCACCAAAGGGGCCAATTTCACAGGAGTCAAAGTCAACGAAGATTAGAATCTTTGAAGGTAGGGTGTGTTCCGGTTGAACTTCATTTTCCCCTTTTAGAAAAAGAAGCAAAATAACCGGAACGCACCATTTTTGCAGCAGTCAGACCAATTTTTCGGTAAATTTTACCCCTATCCCATCCCCCGGGTGGGATAATTCTTCTCAAGAATAAACCCCAGCATCTGCTGAAACTCTTTCAAATTGGGACGACCAAAAGGAGCATTATTAATCGCCGCATAATACAGCGTTCCATCCGGTCGAACCAAAAACAACCCCGGTTCAGCAAAGCGTTCCGGTTCATAATCAAACGCCTGATCCGACACATAGAGTCCCCACTCCCGCATCGACTCGACCGATTGACCATAGCCAACCATCAAGGTCTTCAAACCCCAATCCGCCTTCGCTTGCTGGGCTTTCTCCTCGGGATCTCCACTGACGGCGATCGCCCCGATTCCCATTGCCACAAACTTATCCAACAGCCCTTCCAAATCTGCCAAATAGGCTTGACAAATGGGACAATGTAGCCCCCGATAAAACAAAATCATGGTAAAGTTTTGCGGCTGTTGATCCGGCAACCGCCAGGTTTGGCCGCCAACCGTAGAAATCGTCAACTCAGGAGTTGCCACACCGGGCATTAGCTTCGGGGAGGGATGATAGGTTACGCTCATAAAATGTCTCTCTAAGTGCAAGATGGTCTGCCCTAGATACGTCAAGCCCAGAGATCTGGATCTCTTAAAACTTCCATCGCCCCCAGCCGACCCATCTCGACCCAAATATGCTCACTCAACCCTCAGAACCCACCTGGAAAACCGTCATTCGTCTGTTACGTTGGCATAAACCAGCGGGCCGCTTAATTCTCATGATTCCCGCCCTCTGGGCCGTCGTCTTAGCCGCCCAAGGAACCCCACCCCTACCCCTAATTGGCGTGATTATCCTGGG
>SMDP01000139.1 GCA_012911965.1 Geitlerinema sp. P-1104 | reverse complement strand
CCAAGGATGGCCAGACTGATGACTTTGGGGTTGATATCAAAGGAGCGATAGTGATAGACATACATCCGTTTGTCAAAATTCGGGTCTCCTTGACTCTGGACTTCGATGTGAATCAGGAGATAGGCTTCTTCTCCGTTTTTTTGCCAGACTTGAAAGAGTTTGTCACATTCTCGCTCCCCTTCTCGACCACTGGGGCTGATTTGTTGCAGTTCTTTGTCTAAGGATTGGTAGGATTTCGTCCAATCGATTAGCTCATGCACTTGGGGAAAGAAAAAGGCGAGAAATGGCTCTAAGTAGTCTTCGATTGCCTCTTTCCAGGGTTGGTCATAGTTGGCTGATGGGGTCTCCAAGAGCTTGACTCCTATTAAATTTAATTTTTTATTATCCTAATTATAGCAAATTAGCTGTGTTTTATAAACGAGATAAATCAAGGAAATAAATAATGTTTAATATGATTTTTTATGCCATTTTTCGAAATGCTTTCTATACATCCGATACCGAGGAGGGCGAACAGCCGTTCGCCCCTACAGACATCTATGGCACGACTTCTAAAAATTGGTATTAAGACCGTCAGAGATTAGCAGGTTGCCAAGATTTTTTCGGGGAGAGCCGCCGTTCTCCCGGGTCTTCTGGGTTTAGGTTTATAAGTAAAATTTATGGCAAATTACACCCATTGCGGTGGGGGCATAACCCACCCCAACCCCTCCCTGGAGGGGATTTTTTGCTCCTACAATTTTGTATGCCAATGGAACAAATTGTACGCCAAAAAAATGACAGAAAAAGACTCATTTTTACAAGGTAAACCTAACATGGATTTCCTGGTTTCAGACCTCCTCTAAGGGGAGTTCAAAACCGTTAACTTGATGACAAATAACCCCGCCAACACCCACATGGCTATGGGAATCTCGCGAAACCTGCCCTGACAAGATTTTAACAACGGATAGGCGATCGCCCCCACAGCCAAGCCATCAGCAATGGAATAACTCAAGGGCATAATCACCATCGTCAGAAACGCCGAAATCGACTCCGCCGGGTCATCCCAGCGAATCTGCCGCACCGTCCCCATCATCAACACCCCCACCAAAATCAAGGCCGGGGCCGTCGCAAACTCGGGAATCCCCGCCAACAGGGGCGTGAAAAACAGCGACAGCAGAAATAACCCCGCCACCACCACCGCCGTAAAGCCACTGCGTCCCCCTTCCGATACCCCCGCCGCCGACTCAATATAAGCCGTCGTGGTTGAGGTTCCCAAGAGGGCCCCCACCGTCGTCCCCACCGCGTCAGCCATAAAGGCCCGATTGAGGCGGGGAAACTCCTGTCCTGACTTCAAATAGCCCGCTTTCACCCCCAATCCCGTCAGTGTTCCCACCGTATCAAAGAAATCCACAAACAAAAACACCACCATCACCGTCAGAAACTGCCCCAGATTCAAAGACACCGCCGCCCCTAACCCCATCAGCCCCTGGCCCAACAGATGCACCGGCAACGGTGGTAAACTGACAATCCCCTCAGGAGGGGCCGCCACCCCTAAGCCCCACGCCAACACCGCCGTCGCCAAAATGCCCCAGAGTAACGCCCCCCGCAGTCGTCGGGCCATTAAAGCGGCAGTAATCCCCAACCCCAACACCGTCAAGGCGGGAACCCCTCGGGTTAAATCGTTTAAGCCGGTTGTGGTGACCTCATCGGCAATAATAATCTCACTGCCCGTCAGGGCGATATAGGCAATAAACAGTCCAATTCCGGCACTGGTAGCATATTTCAGACAATCAGGGATGGCCCGCACGATCGCCCCCCGCAGATTCAAGGCGGTCAAAATCATGAATACCACCCCCTCCACAAACACCGCTCCTAAGGCAACTGGCCAGGGAATCCCTAAGCCTAACACCACCGAAAAGGCAAAATAAGCATTCAGTCCCATTCCCGGCGCTAGAGCGAAGGGATACTTCGCATAGAGTCCCATGACCAGCGTGGCGATCGCCGCCGCCAGGGCCGTCGCCACCACCAACTCGCCAAACAAGTCCCCTGGCGTTTCTAAGAAAATAGCATTGGAGAGAATCGCCGGATTCACCGCCAAAATATAAGCCATGGTGACAAAGGTCGTTACAGCGGCGATCGCCTCCTGACGAAACCCCGTCTTCAAGGCAGAAAACTCAAAAAACTCAGCCACTCTCGCCAAGCCCGAGGATAACGGAGTTGGATTAGCCATATCGCAACAGCCCATATCAACCAGCCTCCCATCATCCCCCATTCCGTTCCCCCTGTCTGTTCCGCTCTCCAACCCTGACCCTCCCATCAAAAAAACTTGATGTATCAAAAAAACTTGATATGATACAAGCAGCGACCCCAACTCATCCACTCAGGTGTCCCGAACCCTGGGGTTTCCTAACCGTTCACCGTTCATTGCCAGATCACCATGTCTACCGACAGAACCGCACCGCCTCAAGCGGGTGGGACCCTCAATGTCTTTGAGAAATATCTCACCGTCTGGGTGTTTCTCTGCATTATTGTCGGCATCGTCTTAGGGAAACTCTTTCCCAACGTCGCCGAACAACTCGACCGTCTCAGCGTCTACAACGTCTCAATTCCCATCGCCATCTGTCTCTTTTTCATGATGTACCCCATCATGGTCAAGATTGATTTCTCCCAAGCCAAGGAAGCCGCCAAAGCCCCCAAACCCGTCCTACTCACCCTAGGGGTCAACTGGCTCATCAAACCCTTCACCATGGTGGTGATTTCCCAATTCTTCCTGGGAATCCTCTTTCGACCCCTCATCGAAGGAACCGAGATGATTCGCGGCGTAGAAGTCTCCATCGCCAACTCCTATATTGCCGGAACCATCCTCCTGGGAATTGCCCCCTGTACCGCCATGGTGTTGATGTGGGGCTATCTCTCCTATAGCAATCAGGGTCATACCCTAGTCATGGTCGCCGTCAACTCCCTAGCGATGCTGTTTCTCTACGCTCCCCTCGGGAAATGGCTGCTAGCCGCGAGTGAGTTAACCGTTCCCTGGGAAACCATTGTCTTCTCAGTGCTGATTTACGTGGGATTGCCCCTCATCGCCGGCTACATCACCCGCACCTGGAGTTTACGCAACAAAGGACGAGACTGGTTCGAGACAGTCTTTCTCAAACGCCTCGGCCCCGTCTCCGTAATTGCCCTCCTCGTGACCCTGATTTTGCTATTTGCCTTCAAAGGAGAACTGATTGTTAATAATCCCTTCCATATCCTGCTCATCGCCGTTCCCCTGTTTGTCCAAACCAACCTCATTTTCCTCATCACCTATGTGGCGGCGCTGAAACTGAATCTTTCCTACGAAGATGCGGCCCCCGCTGCCCTGATTGGTGCCAGTAATCACTTTGAAGTGGCCATCGCCACCGCCGTGATGTTGTTTGGCCTCAACTCGGGGGCGGCCCTGGCCACTGTTGTCGGAGTTCTCATTGAGGTTCCGGTGATGTTGATGCTGGTTCGCATCTGTCAACGGACTGCCGGTTGGTTCCCCCGAGAACCCGAAAAAGCCACCCTGCGAGACCCCCGTTGTACTCGCAACTATTCCCTGGAACCCTAAGCTCATCATGGCCTTTTTAGTCAGATGAACTAAGACAAAAAAATACCGATATAGATAATACCCTTCGTGTATCGCCAAAATCCAAAACTTTTTGTCCTAGTTCGATTGTCTCGTTTAATCCACTCAATCACCACTCACAGTATGGAACATTTCGGTCGTCCACCTAAAATTCTCTTTCTCTACGGGTCCCTGCGGGAACGGTCTTATAGCCGTCTTCTAGCTGAAGAAGCAGCCCGCATTATGAGCGATTTGGGAGCTGAGGTGCGTTTTTTCAACCCTCAGGAGTTGCCGTTGCGGGGCCAAGTCCCCGAAACTCACCCCAAAGTCCAAGAGTTGCGGGAGTTGAGTCAATGGTCTGAGGGACAGGTTTGGTCCTCGCCGGAAATGCACGGGAACGTCACCGGCGTCTTAAAAAATCAGATTGACTGGATTCCCCTGAGTTTGGGGGCGGTGCGTCCTACTCAGGGGCGAACTCTGGCCCTGATGCAGGTCAGTGGCGGGTCTCAGTCTTTTAATGCCCTCAACACCATGCGGATTTTGGGCCGTTGGATGCGGATGTTTACCATTCCCAACCAGTCGTCTGTGGCGAAGGCTTATCAGGAGTTCCATGAGGATGGAACCATGAAAGAGTCGAGTTATCGCGATCGCGTGGTGGATGTGATGGAGGAGTTATTCAAATTCACGGTTCTGCTGCGAGATCATCAAGACTATCTCACAGACCGCTATAGCGAGCGAAAAGCACGCGAACAGGCATCAGAACACGCCAAACAAGCCGTTTAATTAGGATTTCCATGAAAAAAGTCATGTTTGTCTGCAAACGTAACTCCTGCCGCTCTCAGATGGCGGAAGGGTTCACCCGTCACTTCGGTGCAGCTCAGGTGGAGGTTCACAGTTGCGGGTTAGAAGCTTCCCGCGTCCATCCCACGGCCATTGAGGTGATGCAGGAGGTGGGAATTGATATCACGGGCCAAACGTCAGATCCCCTCGGTGATTTCAAGGCTGAGGACTATGATGCGGTGATTTCCCTCTGCGGCTGTGGGGTGAACTTACCCCCAGACTGGGTCAGCCAAGACATATTCCAGGATTGGCAACTCGATGACCCCGATGGACAGCCTCTCGATACCTTTCGCCGGGTTCGGGATGAGGTGCGCGATCGCGTCAAAACCCTCCTGGAAACCCTAATCTAGATTTCCATTCTAGATTTCCGAGTCTGCCAACTCACCGGTACTTGTTGTTTGAGTGACAAGTGCCGTTTTTTTGTCTTTTTGCTATGGTAATTAAAAGGTAATACCATTTTTCAAAAATTGTGCCATAGATGTCTGTAGGGGCGAACCGAAAGTGGCGCGCCCTCTTCGGTTTGTATGTCTGGCAAGGATTTCAAAAAATGGTATAAAATACCTAAATTACATTATAACCTCGAAAAAATCAACCCTCAGACCCCAATCAATGAGTTTACGCTTTGTTGTTCATTATTCATCGTTGTCCCATGTCTCTACCCTCTCCCTACGATATTATCCGTCAACAACAAGCAAAACTTGAGACACTTCAGTTAGAACTGGAGGTGGAACAGAAACAGCGTGAGTTACTGACACAACAACTCGCCTCTTCAGAACACCAGTTGCGAGGAATTTTAGGGGCAATTATGGATGTTGTCCTAGAAATTGAACTAGATGATGGCAACATTCAAGAAATTGATATTGCCCCCACTCATTTAGGTGCTTTATATGATGCTCAGGATAGCCGTAGTGACTGGGTTGATCACATGGTGACCCAGTTTTTTGAGCCGGAGACGGGAGACCTCTGGCTAGAGCAGATTCAGCGGGTTTTAGCGGACAAACAACGCCGTGATTTTGACTATGGTTTGACCATTTCCGGAAAAAATGTTTGGTTCTCGGCTCAGATTTCTCCCTTGAGTGAAACCCGAGTGATTTGGGTAGCTCGGGATATTAGCGATCGCAAGTATTATTCTGATGCACTGCAACTGATTGTAGAGGGAACGACATCGGAAACTGGACAGGCATTTTTTGAAGCCTGTGTCCGCTATTTAGCCGAAGCCTTGCAGGTTCGTTATGCCATTGTGAGTGAGTTTGCGGATGCTAAACAGACTCGTCTGCGCTCTCTTGC
The DNA here is from genome assembly GCA_012911965.1 of Geitlerinema sp. P-1104. Classification (GTDB taxonomy): domain Bacteria; phylum Cyanobacteriota; class Cyanobacteriia; order Cyanobacteriales; family Geitlerinemataceae; genus Sodalinema. The sequence continues at coordinate 6,122 of SMDP01000139.1, read as the reverse complement.
TTATTGGACAGGAGAGACTTGGCATGAGGGGATTGACTATCAAATTCATGATACCCCTTGTGCAGAGGTGTTGCAGGGGAAAATGTGTTACTATCCCGATAATGTGGCGGACTTATTTCCTCGCGATCGCGACTTGCGAACCATCAATGCGGTGAGTTATGTAGGGATTCCTCTTTATAGTTCGACTCAAGATATTTTAGGGCATTTAGCGGTTATTGATACGAAACCGATTCCCATTGACAAGAACTATGAAAAAATCTTAAAAATCTTTGCCGCTCGTGCCGGGGCTGAGTTGGAACGGGTTCAGTCTGAGAAAGCATTAAAAGCCAGTGAACGACAGTATCGGACGTTAGTAGAGACGGCAAATTGCATTATTTTACGGTGGGATTTACAGGGTAAGATTAGGTTTGTTAATCAGTTTGGGGCTGATTTTTTTGGGTTTACAGTTTCGGAGTTAATGGGTCAACCCATTTTAGGGACGATTGTGCCAAAGCAGGATTCAGCCGGGCATGACTTGCAAGAGATGCTGAGTCAAATTTGTCAGAATCCTAATCAATTTTTATCTAATGAAAATGAAAATATAAGTCGAACCGGGGAGCGATTTTATATTAGTTGGGTGAATCAGCTCACGCAGGTTGGTGACCAGGCAGAACTTCTCTCGATTGGCACTGATGTGAGCGATCGCAAACGCGCTGAAGATGGGTTAGCTCGGAAACTCAAACAAGAGAAACTCCTCAATCAAATCACCTATCAAATTCGGCAAAGCCTGGACATTCACGATATTTTTAATGTTGCCGTCCAAGAAATTGCCTCAGTGTTTCAAGTTAGCCGTTGTCACCTCCAGATCTATCAAGAGGATCCCACCGCTGACTTCCCCAAATGTTGTGACTATCGAGACAGTGGCCATTCCCTCTGTCCCAATGAACAACTTTGGTCACCGGATAATCCTTATATTCAGACCCTGTTAGAGCAAGATCAGGCTTGGGAGTGCGATCGCGTCGACGAAGATGAATTTCTAAAAACTCTATTTGCCTCAGAAGCGGATTTAAAATCAATTCTGAGCATACGAACCTCCTACCAAGGGAAAGCCAATGGCATTCTCAGTCTACATCAGTGCGATCGCTACCGTCACTGGACCGACGATGACATCAAACTCCTAGAGTCCGTGGCCTCTCGCCTAGGCATTGCCATTGCCCAAGCCAACCTCCTGGCTCAAGCCAAACAGCGACAAGGCGAACTCGAAGCGGCCCGACGAGCCGCCGAAGATGCTAATCAAGCCAAAAGCCAGTTTTTGGCCAACATGAGTCACGAATTGCGAACCCCCCTCAACGCCATTTTGGGGTTTAGCCAACTAATGACCCGTCAGGGATCGTTAAATCGAGAGCAATGCCACCATCTAGAGGTGATTCAAAACAGCGGCGAGCATTTGCTGCAACTGATTAATGAGATTTTGGATATGTCCAAAATTGAAGCCGGCCATATTCAACTCAACCCCAACACCTTTGACCTGCACCATCTGCTCGACAGCATCAAGGGAATGTTTGAGCTGCGAGCCTCGCAAAAGTTACTGAAACTCAGCATTGAACAGCATCCTCAGGTTCCTCGCTTCATTGAAGCCGACGAAGGGAAACTCCGTCAAGTCCTGATGAACCTCCTCAGCAACGCCATTAAATTCACCCACCAGGGGCAAATCATCCTACGGGTGACCCAGGAAAAAACGGTCACCCCTAAGGGGCAGAATGAGTCCGATCACGTACGGATTGAGGTTGAAGATACAGGAACTGGCATTGCCCCGGAAGACTTGGAGACCATTTTTGAAGCCTTTGTGCAAACAGACTTAACCCATCATGACCAAACCGGAACCGGACTGGGCCTAGCCATTAGTCAGAAATTTATTCAGATGATGGGGGGACAGTTAGAGGTTGAGAGTCAGGTCGGCCGTGGCAGTTGCTTTTATTTCTCAGTACCGATTACAGAAGTCAGTTCAGCGGAGGTTGGAGGTCACCAGTCCTCTTCAGCCGACCGACAGATCGTGAGTCTGGCCCCCGGTCAACCAGACTATCGTATCCTAGTTGTAGATGATCGTTGGGAAAGTCGTCAGTTTCTCGTAGAACTGTTACGAGGCGTTGGCTTTCAAGTCCGGGAGGCAGCTAATGGTATCGAGGCCATTCAACAGTGGCAGGAGTGGCAGCCTCACCTCATTTGGATGGATATGCGGATGCCTCAAATGAGTGGCTATGAAGCCACTGAACAAATTAAAGCTCATTTAAAGGGACAGGCAACGGTCATTATTGCCTTAACCGCGAGTGCCTTAGAGAACGAGAAATCGGTGATTCTCTCAGCCGGATGTGATGATTTTGTGCGTAAGCCCTTCCGAGAAGTGACAATTTTTGAGAAACTGGCCTGCTATTTGGGGGTTGAATATGAGTATAAAGAGGCTCCCATATCGTCCGCTCTCCCTGAAAGTTCATCCCTGCTTTCGGAGATGGAAATGATAGACTGCCTCAGCCAACTTGCCCAGTCTTGGCGACAGTCCCTAAAAGACGCGGTTGAACTGGCAGATGAGGAGCTGATCTTGGAGCTTTTACAGGCGTTACCGGCTGAACAAATGCCGTTGAGCCGAACGATTCGTCAGCTTGTAGATGAATTTCAATATGGTACATTGTTAGATAGACTTTCGTTTCCGTCGTTGGATGGATGATTCTAATAGCTCTAGGAATGCATCTTTATGACTCAGGACAATTCCAAATCTCATATTATTTATCGAGGAGATATCTTAATTGTTGATGATACTCCTGAGAACTTAAAGTTTCTCTCAAAAACCCTTGCTGAGCAGCAGTATAAAGTGCGCAGCGTGACCGATGGGGTGATGGCGTTACGAGTTGCCCAGGCGGCTCCCATTAACTTGATTCTTCTTGATGTCAGGATGCCAGGCATGGATGGCTATGAGGTCTGTTCTCGCCTCAAACAACATGAGAATACTAAGCATATTCCTATTATTTTTATTAGTGCTTTGGATGACATGATTGATAAGGTGAAAGCCTTTAATGTCGGTGGGGTGGATTATATCACCAAGCCTTTTCACGTTGAGGAAGTGTTGGCACGTATTGAAACTCACATTACCTTGGAAGCGGCTAAAACTGAAATTCTAAAGCTCAATAGTGAGTTGGAAAATCGAGTTAGGCAGCGAACGCACCAGCTTGAGAAAGAAATTTCAGCCCGGCAACAGGCACAGGAACAACTGTTACATCTGGCGCTTCATGATGCTTTAACGGAGTTACCGAATCGTGTTCTTTTTATGAAGCAGCTCGGTCGAATTTTAGAGCAAAGCAAGCAAAATTCTGAGCATCATTTTGCTGTGTTGTTGTTAGACTGTGATCATTTTAAGGTGGTTAATGATTCTTTGGGTCATGTGGTGGGCGATCGCCTACTGATTGCGGTGGCTCGGCGAATCCAAACCTGTTTACCTCCTGGGGTGATGTTAGCCAGACTTGGGGGAGATGAGTTTGCCATTTTGATTGAAGAGGATACCCCCCACGGCGATCGCGCCTTGGAGTTAGCCAGTCGTATTCAAACAGAGTTAGGCTATCCCTTTCAACTGGGATCTCAGGAAAATTTTACCAATGTCAGTGTGGGGATTGTTCTGAGTCACCAAAACTATGAGCAACCGGAGCATTTATTACGAGATGCTGACTCAGCCATGTATCAGGCAAAAGCGAGGGGGAAAGCCAGTCAGCAGATTTTTGACCCCAGGATGTACACCCAAGCCATCGTGCGTTTGCAGATGGAAACGGATTTACGGCGGGCGATCGAGCGAGAGGAATTTATCTTATATTATCAGCCTATTATTTGCCTTAAGACCGGGAAAGTTGCTGGTTTGGAAGCCCTCATTCGCTGGGAACATCCCAACCAAGGATTATTACTCCCAGGAGAGTTTTTGCCCATCGCCCAAGATAGTGATCTCATGAGTCAGATTGACACCTGGGTGTTGCGGCAAGCCTGCTTACAACTAAAACATTGGCAAGAGAATAAGAATTTGCAAGATTCAATTTTTATGTCAACGAATCTATCTGTCCATAACTTTCTGCAAGGAGATATAACTGAGAAAATCTCGAATATCTTAATTGAAACAGGAGTTTCTGGACATTGTTTAGAATTAGAGATTACCGAAGAAAGTATCATCCGAAATCCTGGGCGAGTCAACTCCATTTTGAATGAGCTAAAAAATCGTAACATCAAGTTTAGCATCGATGACTTTGGGACTGGGTATTCATCGTTAAGCTATCTCCATCAGTTTTCAGTGGATAGTCTTAAAATAGACCGTTCTTTCATCGAAAGCATTGTCCCTAACGGGTCTTCAACTCATAATACTCAAATTGCTCAGACTATCGTCCAACTCGCTGAAAATTTACACTTATCGGTGATTGCCGAAGGGATTGAAACCCGAGAGCAACTCTCCGTGTTAGAGGAGTTAGACTGCACCTATGGTCAAGGCTATTACTTTTCACGACCCTTACCCGCAGAAGCCGCGTTAAAGTTCCTCATGTACTGTCAGCAGTCGGGTTGAGTCGATCCATCTCTCAGATTTCAAGCCTGACCTGATCGTTCCACACCCCCCCCAAGCCAAATTCTGATATTTGACTTAAATCAAAGACAATGTCAAAATTCCCTGACTATACTGGCGACGTGGACAGCCGGTAGTGGGTGGTTCACCTCTGGGTGGAAGGCTTTTTTGAGGTCTTTGCCACGGTGGTGAACTGGGGTTCCTCAAACGCTCCTCTGCCTTACGAGCCAACTATCTGACGACGGTGCTCTATCTCGGCAGTGGTGTAATTGGAACCCTACATCATCTCTACTTTTCGGGAACGCCAGTCTTTATTACGGCCATGGGATCAGTTGCCTCAGCCTTGGAGGTAGTTCCCCTAACCTTGATTGGCTTTGAAGTGGTCAAATCCATTCGCCTCTCTCAAGAAGCACAGGGATTCTATCGGGTTCCGCTGAAGTTTTTCCTGGCCACTTGTTTTTGGAACCTAGTCGGAGCGGGAGTTTTTGGCTTCTTAATCAATCCTCCCATTGTTCTGTACTACTCCCAGGGGATTAACACCACCCCCATTCACGCTCACTCAGCGTTATTTGGGGTCTATGGCTCTCTGGCCTTGGCTTTGATGCTGTTTGCGTTGCGGGAGATTACCCCCGATCGCGCCTGGAATGAAACCTGGTTTAACCGCTCGTTCTGGGCCATTAACATCGGCCTCGTCATGATGATGGTGTTTGGCTTGATTCCCAGTGGTTTCTATCAACTGGTGCAATCGGTCAATCATGGCACATGGTACGCTCGCAGTGCTGAGGTGATTAGTTCCGCCTGGATGCACTGGACGGTCTGGCTACGGATTCCTGGCGATATCGTCTTTAGTTTAGGGGCATTGGTGATGGTGATTTGCGTCTTACGGGCGATCGTTGCCATTTTCCAAGAACCGATGCAAGCTCAACCGAGGGAAGCCTTAACACCTGATTTCTCACGAGGCTAGGCTATTAAGTTGGCTCAGGTAAATGATGTCTGTCATTGCCCTGAGTCGTCCATTTCATTGATTCAACACATTTAAGGAGACACGATGACGACTTTATTTGAGAAACTGGGTGGAGACGCGGCGATTGATGCAGCGGTCGACAAGTTTTACAACCGAGTGTTAGCCGATGATCGCATCAAACACTTTTTTGCCGACACCAACATGACTCGCCAGCGGCAACATCAGAAAGCCTTTCTCACCTACGCTTTAGGTGGTGGTGGCTACACGGGCCGCTCGATGCGGGAGGCTCACAAAGCCTTAGTGGAAGAACAGGGCCTACAGGGCGAACATTTCGATGCAGTGGCTGAGGATCTGCTCATTACCTTGAAAGAGATGGGGGTTGCTGATGATTTATTGGCAGAAGTTGCCGCTGTTGTGGGCAATGTTCAGCACAAGAAAGATGTTTTAAATCAATAAGTTATTCTGGGGCTGAAACTGCCTAAAAAAACCGCTCGCCGGCCGGCGAGCGGGTTTCTCTCTCACGTAAAACTCCTGGGAGGGTTGGAAGCTCCGTGATTGATCGCGGAGAGGAAAACCGACTCAAGCGGCTTTAGC
>SMDP01000138.1:7845-11832 GCA_012911965.1 Geitlerinema sp. P-1104 | reverse complement strand
AACTCATCCAAAGACCAAGCCTCAGGACGATTATATTGCGGCAAATCCCGAACACATTGGTGAGACAGACGAATCAGCAGTAGCTCATCCTCCGTCGTCAAAATCGACTCCAGTTGCCATCGCAGTTTCTCCCGCTCCCGTGGATTGAGCCAACAGCGAAACATCGAATACTGCAAACGGCTCCCATATCCCTGAAGCAGCTTATAGGCTTTCCGCCAACGCTTGGGAGAGCGAATGTCATAGGCGACAATGTACCAGTGATGCAATTCAGCCATCTTTTCTGACCTCCCTAACGAACCACAGAACGAGCAAACACATTCGCTTCCCCAGACCACTCTTTTTCCAACAGCCGCACCTCCAACTCCAACAAACGACGGTAGGTGAGGGAGTATTTGAGAACTGGGTGTTTCCAACTCTCCCCCTTGCGCCGCTCATAAATCTCGATGAACCGGCGACGGCCCGCCTCACTCAGCCAAACCCGATCGCCGCGAATGTCAAAATCCCCCTCAATATCCCACTGACCGCGATTCACCGATGCCAAAATGGGCATATCCACCAGAGGAACCCGGAAAATTTCCATCAAATCCAATCCCAGGGGAGGAGCCTGAGAGCGCAACTGGTGATAAAACCCCAACCCAGGCTCCAATCCCACAGTCAAAATGGCATTGATGACGTCCTTGAGTAACAAACTGTAGCCAAATCCCAAGAGCGCATTAAAGCGATCCTTGGGGGGACGGCGGTTGCGTCCGTTGAACTGCAAGGTTGCAGACACTTTAGGAGACACCAGTTGCCCCAAACCGGAAAAATAGAGCGCCGCTAAATTGCCCTCCAACCCCAACAGTTGCTCCAGAGACTCGGCCCGCTCAATCGGTTTTAACAGCCGCTTCATGGCGGTCACCACCGACTGCACCGCTTCCGTCGAACCGTTAAGGTTGCGTTTACCTCGCATGAGAAACTGACGTTGGCCCTTGGCGCGACAGGCCACCAAACGCCGCGCTAAATCCAGACATACCTCAGGCTGGGTGAGGGCGCGATATTGCCCACAGCGCCGTTGTAGACTACCTTGTCGCCAATCTAAACTCCCCACATAGCGTCCCCCACCGGAAATCCAATGCACGCCAATGTCGTGATAGGTGCATAGATGCAGGGCCTGGGTGGAAATTTGCGAAAAACTGTGCAGCACCACCTGTTGCACTTGACGCACTGAGAGGGTTTCGACGGGAGCATTGCGACGGCTAATCTTCAACTGCTCCCCGGTACGTCCAACACGAGTTCCTGGTTCTAGGATATGGACAATCTGACGGTCATCATCTTTGGGAAACAGCCGTGGGGGCTGGTGGCTCTCATCTTGGGCAAACCGAGTTTCTTCTGGGAGACAGACGGGCGCTAAGGAACAGGCCCCACAGAGTCGTTCGTTGTCCGTCACTGGGGGACGTTCCCGAGACTGACGCAAACTCTGGGCTTGCTCAATGGCGGCTTTGACATCAGCACGACCTTGTTCATCAAAGGGAATTTTCACCAAGGTGTTATCCCCGTGATAGCGGATGCGACCTTCTTGAATGGGATGTTGGGCAAGGGTTTCGAGGAGACAGCAATAGGCGAGGATTTGTAGGCGATCGCTCTCCCAAGCCTGAGCCTGTTTGTCGGCATCACGATAGCATCGTCCCTTCTTATGTTCATAGGGAATCAACTGGCCATCCCGAGTCCGTAGAGCATCCACTCGACCCCGCAATCCCAGATGTTCATCGGTGATAAAGAAATCCTCCCAATCTCCCTCCTCCTGCCGTTCTAGCTCAGCGTGTAGCCGACGACCTTCAAACACCGCTTGATTTTGGCTATAGAGTTCCTCGACTTCTTCGAGATAGAACAGTCGTGGGCAATAGGCAAAGGCGTGTAAGGCGCAGACTCGTAAAGTTGAGGTGAGAGCCGTGCTAGTTTTCGTCATAGTTGACGCTCCTGAATTCACTTCAGGTTTAGTTTAAAAAAGGGAGTCGGCAGTCATACTTCCGGCTCCCAAACAATTGGTATAAATGATGATATTGCTTAAAAAATGTCCCCGGTGAGCAGTGAAAGTTCCGGGAATAGCGAATCCTCAATCGACTCCGGTTGTCGATAAATTCGCGGCATCTGATTGGGGGCAAAGACGGTGAGACTCTGATGCTGGGAATCCACCACCCAAACTCGTAACACTCCCGCTAATAGATAGGCGCTGGCTTTCTCGGCGATCGCCCCAAAGGATTGACCCGGCGAGACAATTTCTATGACTAATTCCGGCGCAACGGGACAAGGAGCATCCTCATCCCAATCGGGGGAAAGCCGTTCAAAGGAGATATAGAGTAAATCCGGGACAGGAACCCAATCGTTGCCATTGCGTTGCAGTCGAACGGCCCATTCGGGTTGAACAAAGCCTTTGTCTGTCGCCCAAGCTTCGAGTAAAAACAGGAGTTTTTTTTGGCTACGAGAATGGCGAAATTTGGGCGACATTTTGGGGATTGCTTGTCCATCGAGGAGTTCATAGGTGACATCACTCTCAGGTAAGGCTAGGAAGTTATCGAGGGTGAGGGGAGAGGTGGTAATCATGGCTCATAAGGATTCTACAATCCAATAGGGGTCTAAAAACTAGACCCCATTCTGATATTTACTGATAACGTTTGCGGCGTTTAGGCGTTGATTGAGATGGAGTTTTTGGAGGTTTAATTGTGACCCAAGATTGTTCACTAAACTCTCTACCAGACTCCTGGAGTGAAAACCGTTGAAATGTACCTTGGCTTGTTTTACGGTCAATCCAAACAGGAAGTCCAATTAACCCACGTTGGTCTTTAACTAACCAGCGAATTGCACCATCTGTCGGTCGATAAGCACGAATCCCATTCACCATGGCCCAAGACTCCCCTAAACTCAAGCCACCAAATCGCGAGAGTTGTTCAGGAGTCGATTGGGCAATCTTGAGGCGATCACACAGAGGAACTGACGCCGTTTCTTCCTTTGAATTCACCCGAACAGTTATTTTTACATCCGTTAAAACCTCTTGAAAATTAGGTTTAGAAAACTGAGCTGAACGATAGTTTCCTTGATGTGTTTTACTGAACTTATGATGTCGCTGTTTCCGAAGTATCCGGGACACGGAACTCTCATCCCCTAATATCCCAATCGCTAGTTGAACCCCCACATGAGCCATTAGGTCTTCTTCACCTACCCAAGAGAGAAGACAACCATACACGGTCGTTGGGGGGGGATAACGATACGTTTCTTTATAATCACGGGCAAAACTGCGAGGAAAACTGGTGTAAGGACAGTCAATTAACAGGCAATTGTCCATTAGCTTGAGACCTCCATCTTGGCTAATTTTTGCTTGGCGTTCTCTTTTGCCTCTTTGACCCCTGGATAAAGTTGAACCCCCAATTCTCGCAAAGTTTCTCCATAAGGTGTCGCCGTGATTTTCCCACCTACAATTAGCTCGTCAGCCGCAATATCTCCGGCGCGGATTAACCATTCAAGTTCAGGACAGCCAACCGCTTCTCCCACTCGCTTAAAACTCCCCATAATCCAAGGACTAGGGTCAGATGTCACCCGAAGAATAATCGACTCAGGACGAAATTCAAAGAGAAAACGGGAATGATTCCCCCCCACATGACGAACTCCCACCAATGCGTCAAGTAATAAGGAGGCTCGATCAGGCTGTTTCAGATGGTCGGGTGTGAGTGCAATGGTATATTGATAGGCGGTCAGGTGCATCTGGGTTTGGTGAATGGACGTGTTCCCTTTTTTACCTCCCTTAGAGCCAAATGCAACATCACCCCAGTAGGGATCGAGGCTAACGGCTCGGCAGACTTCTAAGGCTCCTCGACGTTTTATCGTTGAACTTTTCTTAGCATCCATGTAGCCAAAAAGGTCATCATCAATGAATTTTTCGGCGCTATATTTCTCATCCTTGAACTCATATTTTTCCTCATCGGGGTCAAAGGTTCGATTGACTTGGTCAGGATA
>SMDP01000138.1:0-7524 GCA_012911965.1 Geitlerinema sp. P-1104 | reverse complement strand
CCTTGATAGGTGGCGATCGCCAGCAACGCTAAGTCCCGCGCTTTACGCCAGTTGTGGTCATGATGGAGCCAACTGGCAATCTGTAGTCCTTTCCCTGTTGCAGAACTACTGTGAAAGCGGCAGAGAAAATCGACCAGTGCGGCAGAAAATTGTTGTTGGGTGCTGGGACGTTGTAAGCGATAAATAGCCTTCTTTCTGACTGAGTCATAGTCGAATTGTTGGCCTTGTTTTTGGGACTGCGTAATGGCTTCCCGTAGAGAAGTCCTAAACGCTCCTTGAACCGCCTCAAAGACGATTTTTTCCTCTTCGTTTAAGTGTTGGGTCATTTTGACTAATCCTTGACGGTCATCTTTGTAGATGGTTTCAGATTTGCGGAATTCAAAAAATCCGCAATACCAAGGCTGATGCGTGACTAAATTGTTCACCAGCCAAGGTAAGACTTTTGAGGTGGCGAGCCAAGTTCTCTGAGTCTCAGTATTGGCAACTTGAACTCGGGAGGGAAAGAAGGCTCTCGCACTTTCATACAAGCTCAATAGTTCTGGGCGAGCCTGAATGCGATACACAGCTTGCTTGAGGTAGGGTTGATTTCCATCCCAGACTTGTTTACCCAGTTGATAAACTTCACAGTAGGGAATGCTAAAGTTCCGCGTAGAATCGCTAATTTTCTCCTCTAGTAAAAACCGTAATCCTGCCTCACCTGCTCCGGTGGCGCGGAATTGTTCATAGGGTTGTCCAGAAAAAAGCCGCCGTTGTTTAACCCATTTTCGTAGATGGGTAACTTCGGGAATCACTAAAGCAGACCGCAATCCCGGTCCCGGTAATTTATAGTAGCCACAGGCTAGGGGTAGAAACAGTAAGGCAAGCCAACGGGAAGGAGATTCTTGATAGGCTCCGTTAATGAAGCATTCTACTAATCCAGGTAAATGATGTCCCTTGACGGAAATGGCCGGTTTGAATTTTCCTTTGGCGTTAAAGCCTTCTTTGAGATCCCGAGTGTAGTAAATATCTAAGACGGGTCGAAACTCTAGGAGGATTTCAGGTTGACCGGCTTCAATGGAAAACTGGAGCGTTTGGGTGGTTTTTGCCAGTTTTCGCTGTTTGCTGTGTTGTAGCAGGGTGGAGATTACACCTTGGGTAAAGGTATAGCGTCCTTGGGAATCTAGGTCTAAGGCGGGAACGTTGAGATAGCCATTTTCAAGTTGATAGGTGTGATGAACGAGCCATTGAACGGCCTCGCGATCGCTCCCCTCCCAAGATAATTGCACTTCATCTTCACTCACTTGCCAACTCACCGGGGCTTCATCGGGAGATAATCCCTCCAAGGCTAGGGCTAAACCGGCAATTCCGGCGCGGTGGGGTAGTAAGGTATTGGAATCTAAAAGTGAAAGCCTCATTTCAGTCATGCTGTATTATCTCCTGAAGACGTTGGCACAGCAACTGCCCCCTTTTCACGAGAGTATGACCACTGCGCGGTTGGTGCAATGGGATAACCTCGAAACCGCTCCCATTGACTGACCTGTTTAACATTAGCCACTAAGGGAACCGTATAACGATTTAGCTTGGCTGTCTTACCCTGGAACTGGTCTCGATCTTGTTCGAGTAAGGCCGTCACCGTCACCCCAGTATCTCGCAATTGACCTGGATAAGTCCGCCACTGGCCATCCAACCAGACCGAATCAGACTCAGGTGTCAGAACCTGATCTTGTTGTGCTAACCATTGCGCTAAATCCCATTGGCTAACATCACCGGAGAAACGAGTGACCATGACTTGTCCCTGTTCGCGCTCCCCTCGACTGTAAGGAAAGCGTTTATCATCGGGGTAAAATAGGGCATCCCGTGGAGAGCCACAGTAACGACGATTCAAGCGTCCCAACCGCTGGATTAAAGCAGCCGGTTTCGCCAGTTGAGACACTAAGAGGGTAGCGGATAAGTCCAGGGACATCTCTGCAACTTGAGTGGCGATCGCCAAAACTGGCTCCCCCTCTTTAAATGCCTTAACCACGGCTCGATGATGGTTAACGCGGTCTTCATAGCGAAAGCGACTGTGATAGAGCAACGCCGTCAACCCCCGTTCTTGCGCCTCCTCATAGACCTCAATGGCCGTGCTGACTTGATTACAGACCCACAAAACTTGACCCCCAGCCGTCAGTTCCGCTTCAACTCGCTGCCAATTCGGGGTATCTGTAAGCTCAAAGCGATATCGAGGTTTTTGTTCTAAGTCAATGGGTCCTGGAATCATGGGGACTCGGTGACCCACCGCCTGTTCGATCGCCGCCAATTGCGAGGGTGAAAAGGAGGCAGACATCAGCAAAACCGGAGCTTTCACAGTTTCTAGAAACCGTAATAATGCACCAAACAAGCGATTGTCGTAACAGTGAACCTCATCGAACACAAAGGCTCCATTGGCGATCGCCGGAAAGCTATAGAGGGGACGGCGATGGCACTGCATCAATCCTAAGACAGTATCAACCGTAGCCACGATGATCTTGGCGCTATATTCATCAAAGGAGCGGAGTTTGAGAGCCGCTTCATTGACGATCTGATCACCGGCATCTTCCTCTTCCCCTGTGCGCGCTAGGTCTAAATCAACATCTGCCCGAGAATGGCGTAAAATGGCGTTCACCTCATCCTGAACATAGTCCAGAAAGCCCTCGGTACTGGTTCCGGTGGTGGGGTAACAGAAAAATAACTTGCGGTTAATTCCATGACGTTTGGCCCAGAAGTAGGCGCCAAGGGTCTTACCCATGCCACATCCTCCCTGAGCGATCGCTATCCGAGGTGCATCAGCCAGCTTTGACTGAAACGGACGGGGGGGATTTCCGTCTAATCCCTGTTCAATAATGCGATCAAGATCCGCTTCCCTTAGGGTACAGTTGAGGGCTTGCTCAAGCCAATCCTCAATTTGAATCGGCTGAACATCACCGCCGGCGATCGCCGAGGCGATGGAATCCCCCGCCACCAGTACGGCCTTCAAAAGAGCCAGCCAAACCAGATTAGGCTGCCAATCCAATAACGCCTCTTGGAGAATGGCGTTCTGTTGTGCCTTCAAATCTGCCAGAGACCAATGCAACTTGGGGGAATGAGAGAGCCTGAGTTGCGCCGGAGAACCGAGATGACGGACTCCAAAACGTAATAAACCTTTGAAGTTACGATGATCGCAATAGAACCTCATGTGATCATCGCCGCATCCCCAACGAATCTCACCGAAATCATTGGTTTTTGCGCCGCCTTTCCCCCCTAGCTTGAGATGATGACCGCCGGCCACAACTAAGGCGGTTAGAAAATCCCCATCGGCCTGTTGCAGCCATTCCCGAAACTCCCATACCAGAAACATGGAAAAGATTTCATGACGGACCAGTTGGGGATGGACTCTGGGATTGCGTTTGGGGTGAGCGTGGGACATCCTTTGGCGGACTACTCCCTGAAAGTGATTGTTAGCTTTCCCCCAATCATGGAAATAGGCGGCCAATCGGGCTGTTTTTTTGAACTCGTCCAGATTCCCGTTGAGGGTAAACTGTTGGCTGAGGCGATCGCCGAGATGGTCAATCAATAGCGTCACCGCCTTGACGACATCAGCGGTATGACCCACCAGGCTATACGAGCCACTCCAGGAGCCTTCAAGGGATTTCGCGAGCAGGCGATCGGGTATGAGTTGAGTTCTGTTTCTGTTCATTGGGATAAGTCCTCGCCAGTCGTCTTGATGGGATAAAACCAGCCACAACCGAAGTGTTTACGACCTCCTAGGCCCGAACATTGGAGTTTGAGGGAGTCCTCGTCGTTTAATCCTTCGACAGAGATGCCAAAGCCTAAAATATTGCGATGATGAACTTGTAAGGCTCTCAGGGCTAAGTCTCCGTCGGCGTTACTGTCAATATAGACCTCTCCCTTAATGTCTAAGGCTTGCAAGGCTTGCTGACAGGAGGCGAGAAAATGGACGGGAACCTCTTGATGGTTCCATTGTTTGAGTTTGAAGGTGACCAGACGCGATCGCAGGCTGGGACTGGGTTGAGGGAGGGACATACGGGGCTGAACTAAACGCACGAGATGACCCCGAACATCGAGAACAACATTTTGCAAGCTGCGATACCACTGTTGCACCTGTTCAGCCGGACAACGCAATCGCAAACGGGAGGAACGAGTCAGAAAAATAGTCCCGTTGCGATCGCCCACCCCCGGAACGCTACAGAGTAGAACCTCGGGAGGAAGAGATTCCCCATTGAGGGCGGTTTGTTTTAAGGCGGAATAGAGAGAATACCCATGATCCGCCGGAAGGGTTTTTCCTCGAAGTCCAAATTGCAGTTCTAAGTAGTTCATCATTCAAAGTCTCCCGTTTCGTACTGTCGGGCCATTACGTCCGTCTCATCTTGCAGCATTTTCACCAACTCAGGAGGGTGACGCGCGATCGCCCCCGAACCATACCCCAGCAGCCAACGTTTAATCTCATTCAACCCCGTCACCGTTAACCGCAGCGTCATTGAGCCATCGCTATGGAGTTCAATCTCTTGACTAGAATGCCACTGACGCTCCTTGACAAATGGAGTTGTTTGTGCATCAAAATCGATCACCACCTCACAAGGGTTATCCCCCACCTCAGCCTGAAAAATCTGGCTGAGATATTCACGAGCGTCAAACGTCGGATCGCGTTCAAAGGGGGTGTCCAGAAGCCGAATCTCACGAATCCGATCCAGACGAAACGAGCGAATCTCTTGTCGCCAATGACAATAGCCAATTAAGTAGATCGTATTGACCCGAGATATATGGATGACATAGGGATCAAACTCTCGCTCAGTTTCCCGACGACGAGAGGCGGTGAAATAGCGCATCCAAAGGCGGCGAGAGGTTTGAGTTGCGGTCACCGCTGTGCACCAAATTTCAGGATCAAGACTTAAACTGGCTCTGGGGGCAAAAATCATCCGTTCATGGGCCAGTTGTTGCAAATCAATACGAGACTGTTCCGGGAGCCGTTTCCCTAATTGATCTAAAGCCGATCGCAGTTCCTTTTGATATACCCCACCATATCCCGAGAGGGTTTGCGAGGCGGTCATCAGAGCCAATAATTCCCCCTGACTCAGAGAAATGGACGGTAAACGCCAGGTCAAATCTGTATAATGCCAACCCTGTTTGCGGTTGTAGACTAGGGGAGCATCATAGCGATCGCGCAAAAAGTTTAGATCCTCTCGAATCTGGCGTTGACTCACCTCACAGGCTCTGGCTAAGTCCCCCTGCGTGTAACGGGACTCCTGACGCAAGAGTTCATCAATATGCAGGAAACGTTCAAGTTGACGAGACTGAGGCATGACCTAAAAACCAATCATCAGGTTCATGGTAGACCCCCAACCCGGCAGCCATACTTCCGGGTTCATAAAACTTTTTGCTGTAACGAAGTGAAACAACGGAACCCCAAAATATTGACAGTCTCCCCTACGGGATTAAGATCAGAGGAGAGACCGTCCTAAAACCTTTGGCATCGACCATGAACATTACCGTTGTTTCAAGTCTATTAATTCCCTACTTGCCAGCCCTTCTCAAGAAGGTGAGCGAGTCGGAACTGGTGGGAAGCGTTGGTGAGCTGGGACAAGCCGGTTGGGAGCGAGCCTGTCAACTCTGGAACGCTCTACAACCCAAGCTAGAGAAGGAACTGTCCGCAAAACTGGCGGCGGAAGAGTTGGCCAAAAATCCTGAGGATGATACTTGGAAAAAACCCTTTGAAGCCAAGTTAGCTGAAATGATTGAAAAGGACCCGCAATTACAAGAGGCGATCGCCAATATTTTGGCCGAGGCGGAACAAGATGCCAGTTCTCCAGGGATTCAGCAAACGATTGGTGAGATGAAGGGGGGACAGGCGATCGCCAATATGAGCAATAGTAAAGCCACCAATGTCGGTCAGATAGGAAACGTGGGGAGCGACGTTAACTTCTGATGAATGAGTCGATTCGCCAAGAGATTAAGACCGCTCAGGATAGCCAAGTGACCGGCAATATGGTCGATAGCACGGCGTTGAACGTGCGGGAGATGCAGGCGGGAAGTTTCCTCATCTCCGGTGATAACAATCAGGTGACCATTTATGGGAGTGTCATCAAGACTCAGGAAAAACGGATAACTCCCGCTCAACTCAAGACGAATCCCTATCAAGGACTGTTGGCGTTTCAGGAACGGGATTATCAACGCTTTTTTGGTCGCGATCGCCAAATCAAAACCCTATGGACTAAATTGCGGGACCTCTATGAACAGAATCAGCAGCTGCGATTTCTGCCGGTTTATGGTCCCTCGGGTTGTGGGAAATCCTCTTTAGTTCGCGCTGGTTTAATTCCTGAGTTGGTGCGTCATCCTCTCCCCGTCTGTCACTCGGTGCGGGTGGCGACTCTGGTTCCTGGGCCTCGTCCCCTGGAGGCTTTGGCGATGGTGTTGGCGAAAGTCGCCACGAACGAACCCACCCCAGTCGCTAAAAGTGAAGAGTTCTTGACGGTGTTAGAGAAACCCTGTGCGGTGAAACCGGGAATGTTGGGACATGAACCGGAGTTTTGTGGGTTGCGCAAGATTGCGGCCCTGTTACCGGAGATTGACACGTCGCCGCTGATTGTGTTTGTGGATCAGTTTGAGGAAATCTATTCTCTCTGTCAGTCGGAGGAGGAACGAGAGGCGTTTATTGGTAATTTGGTTCAAGCGGCGGGCGATCGCAGTCAACAGGTGACGGTGGTGGTGACGTTCCGCAGTGATTTTTTGCGGGAGTTGCAACAGCATCCGCCTCTCTATCATTTGTTTTCTGAACAAGGGGTGTTAGTGCGTCCTCTGTTGATGGAGGAGTTGCGGGAGGCGATCGCCAAACCGGCAGAATTGGCGGATCATCCCTTAGATGAGGCGGTGATTACCCTCCTATTGCAACAGATGCAGGGACAGGATCATGCGCTTCCCCTGTTACAGTTTGCCTTAACTCAGATTTGGACGGGATTGGAAGAAGGTCTTTCTGAAGTCGAGACGTTAACTAAAATTGGCGGTGTGGGGGGTGCGTTGGCGGGGGAGGCTCAACGGCTGTATGAACGACTGGATGAGGGCGATCGCGCTCTGGCCCGTCGGATGTTTTTGGGCCTGGTGCAGTTGGGGGAGGGAAGCGAGGATACCCGCCGGCGAGTCTTGGTGTCGGAGTTAATCGCCTGTTCTAGCGAAGATGATCATCTGGAGATCATTATCGAGCAGTTTGCCGCGCCTGGGGTGCGGTTTATCTCGGTTTCCCTGAATCAGCAGCACCAGGAAACTCTGGAGGTGACTCATGAAGCGTTGATTCGTCATTGGAAGCAGTTACAGGACTGGATTAAGGAATCTCGGGAGGCGTTACGCAAGAAACGCAAGATTGAGGAATTGGCGCAGGATTGGCAGGAATCGGGTCAGTCGAAGGGATATTTGCTACAAGGTCGTCCGTTACGGGATGCGAAGGAGTTTCAGGACTCCTCGGAGGGGGAAACGGCGTTGTCTGCGTTGGCTCGGGAGTTTATTCAACGGAGTCAATGGAAGCGGAGGGGCGATCGG
>SMDP01000137.1 GCA_012911965.1 Geitlerinema sp. P-1104 | reverse complement strand
GTTGGTGCTGGATGTGAAGGCGCTGTTGGCGGGGGAGATGGGGCAGGTGTTGATGAGGTTACAGGAGGGGATTGGTTTGCCCGAACATGAACGGTTTATCACCCCCACAGGTCGAGAGTAACAGGTTAAGGACTTGTCGGCAGCTCAGCGGGAGGCCCTGGCGGAGTCCTTGTTGGAGTTTAAGGGGATGGAGAATTTTCAGCCTTGGTTGGCGGGTCTGGCTTGAGTTGGTGTTGTGTTGGGTGATGGGTTGGGGCTAGACAGCGGGTGTCTCAACCCTTTCTGAGTGTGATACCATACTGGTGGGTTTATGATAGCTTCTAAAAGCGGAGACAAGTTCTCAAGTGGTTTATATCGAACATCTTAATCCAGATTTCGGGTCAAAAACCGATCAAACGGTTTCGCCTCGAAGGGTGGGAACTTACTGTTGTTAAGAGTCGTCAGGCAGTAAAGCTAATCAGTTATCGGTGTGGGACTCGCTTTCCAAATTTACCAAGAACCCATAGACCCTATTAGTCAACATCAGTGGTTTTTAATACTATGATAAAAGTCTCAATTGTAATCCGGTGTTGCAACGAGGAAAAACATATTGGGAGGCTACTTAGCGGAATTCAAAACCAAACTGCTTCAGACTGGGAGATTATAGTTGTTGATTCTGGCTCTACAGATTCGACACTTTCGATTGTGCAGAACTATCCGGCAAAAATAGTCAGGATTAAGCCGGAAGACTTTTCCTTTGGTTACGCTTTGAACGTGGGCTGTCGTGAGGCTAAAGGCGATTATATCGTTCTAGCTAGTGCCCATGTATATCCTGTTTACCGCGATTGGATAGATCGTTTGATTGCTCCATTTGAAAACCCCAACGTAGCTTTAACATATGGTAAGCAGCGGGGTGAGAAAATCACCAAATACTCTGAACATCAGGTATTCAAAAAATGGTTTCCCGATAAATCTAATCTTGATCAAGCCCATCCATTTTGTAATAATGCAAATGCAGCTATACGACGTTCTTTGTGGGAGAAGTTTCCCTACAATGAGAGATTAACGGGCTTGGAAGATTTAGATTGGGCGAGGAAGCTAAAGAACATGAGCTTTCAAGTGGCATATGTTTCTAGTGCCGAAGTTATTCATGTACATGAAGAATGCCCCCGACAAGTCTACAATCGCTATCGTAGGGAAGCAATTGCATTTAGGAGTATTTTCCCTGAAGAGCGATTTACATGGATAGATTTTATTCGTTTGTTTTTTGGTAACTCAATCAGTGATTTATATCATGCCTGGCATGATGGCCATTTGCTGAAAAATTGGCTGGAAATAATCATATTTCGGTTTATGCAGTTTTGGGGGGCTTATCGCGGATTCATACAGAGCGGGCCGATTAGTAGCACCTTAAAGCAGACCTTTTATTATCCCAATGGACTGTATCGCAACAAAAACAATGTAAAATCAGAGCAGAATAACTTAGAGCGAATTGAGTATTCTAGTAGTCATGAACAATAAATGAAGTTAGTAAAACTTGGATAATAATGACAAAACTGATAGATATCTCGGTCACATTAAAGTCTCAAATGCCTGTTTGGCCCGGTAGTCCAGGTTTTAAGCTGATTCCAGAGTGGCGTGTGGAAGACGGAATGCCTGCTAATGTCTCTAGCATGAATACTGACTTACATATTGGGACTCACGTAGATGCACCTTGGCACTTTATTCAAGGTGGGAAGACAGTCGAGCATATTGATTTAAATGTATTAGTAGGCGAGACCTATGTTGTTGAGTTTGCTGGGGTCGACAAAATTACCGCTAGTGATTTGGATAGATCGATGATTCCCGACAACGTAAAACGGTTACTGATTAAAACCAAGAATTCTCATTTATGGCAAAATCCTGTATTCTACGAGGAATATGTTGCTTTAACGGCCGATGCAGCCAAATGGTTGATTGAACGTAGCGATATCAAATTGGTGGGAATTGACTACCTTTCCATTCAGCGATACAACGATAGTTCCTTGACTCATGAAATCTTGCTGGGTGCTGAGGTAGTGGTTATCGAGGGGTTGAACTTAGTTGAGGTTTCTTCTGGAATGTATCACTTAACTTGTTTGCCACTCAAAATACAGGGAGCAGATGGTGCACCAGCTCGTGCAATACTTCAAAGTTTTGATTAGATGGATACCATAAAGGTTGAGAATCGTAAGAAATGTTAACAATTTTAGACCTTCTAAAAAATCGTGAAGTTTACTTGGTCATAAGCTTACTTACTTTTTTGAACCAATAACATTAAAATTGTTGTCGATTCCATTATAAGATGATGAATAATATTTCGCTATTTCTGAGTTGCCTTAATGAGTTTAGGTTCAGTTTGGCAACGCTGCATCTGTGTTGATATTGAAAAATCATGCAAGCAAGCTTTCGAATATGTTGCTGGACTCTAAGCAAAGTGCTATACTGATCCAGTACAGTTGGCATGTATCTTATTTATTTGTATGAATAAAATTGTCGCCATCGTCCCTATGCGCCACAATAGCGAGCGTGTACCCCAAAAAAACTATAGAGATTTTTGTGGCAGGCCCTTGTATCACTATATAACTAATAGCCTGCTTAGTTGCCCGCTGATTTCAGAGGTTTTTATTGACACAGATAGTCCAATCATTATGGAAGATGCAGTAAATAATTTTCCAAGAGCTCGTCTGTTAGAGCGTCCAGAAAATCTACGAGCTGGTACAGTTCCCATGAATGATGTACTTCTTAACACAATTGAACAGATCGAATCAGATTTTTATTTGCAAACTCACAGCACTAATCCTTTAGTAACGTCGAAGACTATCACGGGAGCTGTACAAAATTTTTTAGATAATTATCCACTTTTTGATTCTCTATTTTCTGTAACACGACTTCAAACAAGACTTTGGGATAGCTTGACACGTGCAGTGAACCACAATCCAGCAATTTTGTTAAGGACGCAAGACCTGCCACCAATCTATGAAGAAAATTCTTGTCTTTACATTTTTACACGTGGAACTATGAAATCTCGCCATAATCGAATTGGGCATCGACCACTAATGTTTGAAATGGATCGAGTCGAATCTGTTGATATTGACGAAGAGTTTGATTTTCAAGTAGCAGAGTTTTTGTATCAAGCCCAAAAATCATGACACAGCGAGTTTTAATTACCTGCCCTCATTTACAGCGAACGATTAATCTTTATCGACAGCGTTTTGCAAAACTTGGTATTGAGATAGAAGTTCCCGAACTTGTCCAACAGTTAAGTGAGGCAGAACTTTTAGACATTATTGATCGCTTTGATGGTGTCATTGCTGGTGACGATCCGTTTACAGCTAAAGTTCTCGAAAAGGGAAAACGTTTAAAAGTTGTAGCCAAATGGGGCATCGGTATGGATGCCATTGATCGCGAGGCTGCCGAGAAGCTGGGAATTCAGACCTGCAACACACCTGACGTTTTCGGAGATGAAGTCGCCGATGTGATTATCGGCTACATTATTTTATTGGCTCGCCAGTTACACGCTCTCGATCGCTCCGTGCGCGAAGGGGGATGGGCTAAGATTCAAGGGCGATCTCTCAAAGGTAAAACGTTGGGTGTTATCGGTGTTGGAAGTATTGGTCGAGCCGTTGTTCGTCGTGCTATTGCAATGGGTATGCTCGTCGTTGGATACGATGTTCGCCCTCTTGACGAAGCTTTTCTTGAGGAAACCGGCATTAAACCCACTAGCTTAGATGAGTTATTGTCAATCTCTGATTTCATCTCTTTAAGTTGTAACTTGACACCCAAGAATCATCATTTAATTTCTCATCCTGAGTTCACTAAAATGAAAAAGGGAGTGTATATCGTTAATACTTCCAGAGGTGCTCTTATTGATGAAGTGGCTCTTATAGAAGGTCTCAAAACTAGGAAGGTTGTGGGCGCAGCACTTGATGTCTTTGAGGAAGAACCTTTACCACTAGATAGTCCTTTGCGGACATTTGAGCATTGTATTTTTGGCACGCACAACAGTTCTAATACTCAAGAAGCTGTGCTGCGAACTAATGAAATGGCTATTCAAAACTTGTTAAATGCCTTGGAGGTAGTCAAGTGAGTGCAACTGACGCTAAGGTTGTTTTGATTACAGGAGCTGCTAACGGAATTGGTGCAGCAACGGCAAAAGTCTTTCAGGAAGAGGGATGGCGTGTTTTAGGACTAGATAAGTTGCCAATTGATGGAAATCGCTGTGATCGTAGCTTCCAGGGTGACGTTTCTAGTGAAAAGACATGGCAGACAGTCGCTGACGATATTGCCTACCACGAAGGAAAATTAGATGGACTGGTTAATAATGCTGCCCTTCAAGTCTGCCAACCTTTGGTGGACACTTCACTTCGGGACTGGAATCGAGTGATCTCAGTTAACCTAACCTCTATCTACCTGGGAGTCCGCTACTTGCATGGATTGTTAAAATTCTCTAAAGGTGCTATATTGAACGTCAGCTCGGTTCACGCTCTGGCGACATCTACCAATATTGCTGCTTATGCAGCATCAAAGGGAGGTGTGGTATCCTTGACACGAGCTTTAGCGGTTGAACTAGCAGCTGATGGCATTCGAGCCAATGCTATTTTGCCAGGAGCCGTTGATACACGTATGCTTAGAGAAGGATTAAACCGAGGTCATCTTGAAGGAAGTGACACTGAGGGACTGCTAACAAACTTAGCAGATAAGCATTTAATAGGAAGAATTGGACAGCCCAGAGAAATTGCTCAAGCCATATACTTCTTAGTAAATGATGAACGTGCTTCTTTTATTACGGGACAGAAGTTAGTGATAGATGGTGGTGTAACCGTACGTCTAAGTACTGAATAATTTTTTTATTCAAGCTCTTGGAGATTTAGAAAAGTGTAGTTTTTTCTAAAATGGGATCGGAAATGTTTTCAATGACTAGTAACAATGAGGCATTGGGATTATAGGCTTTTGGGCAATTGTTTGGAGGATAAAAACGGTAAACGACGTCAGGAGATTCTACGAGTATTTTTCTATCGAGCAGCGACAATGTATTTGGAATGCTTGTATTAACACTCACACCGGATTCTTTGATGACATCAATCCAACTTTCGATTTCTGATAGCTTTTGCTCTGTATCCTTATTATTAAGACAGCCTAAAATGTAATCAAGATTTGTACTGACATCTATAGTATGCAGTTGTTTTCCTCCCGGTCTAAGGCATCGATTCATGTCTTTAAAAACATCTATGCGCTTATTTTTTGCAATATGTTCTAGGGTAGAAACACTAAATATACAGTCAAAGTAAGAGTCAGGAAACTTCTCGGAATAAGATCCAAAATTTTCAAAAATGTACTTGACTTGAGGGTATTTTTTAGGTAGATGATGGGGATTTCCCCAGCGAGACCAAAGTTTATCGCCTTCCTTCATACCAAAGTCATCACCAATCCAAGCCTCGCAACCATATTCGTCGTGTAAGTATTTTGGTAATAAGCTGTATGCTCCTCCTACTTCGATAATTTTTTGCCCAACCAAAAACTTTCCGGCTTCAACAATCCAAGGGCGGTTGTGGGCTTTGACCCCCCATTGATCGGGTGTATAGCCTGGAAATAACTCTAAAGTAAATTGTTGCTTTTTGTAACGAAATAACTGATCTACAGTAGCCAAAGAAGCATGGGTTAGTGCTAACATGATTTCATCTTAAGTTATTCTTCTCGATTCTAGGTTATAATGGTGGAAAAAGCAACTCACTAGCTGATCAAGTTCTATGAATTTTTCTGAAATTAGTCTCCTTTCTCGTTTCCCTTATCGGACGCTAAATCAAAGTCTTCTGGTGGATGTTGGAGCTCACGTCGGAAGCTCTTCCCTACCATTTGCTAAACGAGGTTGGAAGGTGATTGCGTTTGAGCCGGAAACTCAAAATTATTTGGAATTACAAAAAAATCTGAGTGGATATAAAAATGTAACAATTATTAAACGAGCGGTTTCCAACAAAAATCAGTCTGATGTTACTTTTTACGTTAGTCCTGAACATTGGGGAATTCACTCTTTACAACCTTTTCATAAATCCCATAAACCTAGCTTAACTGTTGACACAGTTAGACTAGATACTGCTTTAAGTGAATTAAATATACCTGAGGTTTCATTACTCAAAATTGATATAGAGGGGGCTGACTTCTTGGCACTACAAGGCTTTGATTTTAACCGAATAAAGCCAGAAGTAGTAATGTGTGAGTTCGCAGACAGCCGCTCAATATCAAATTTTGGCTATTCACATCATGATATAGCATCCTATATGCAAGAACGTGGATATCAAACATTTGTTTCAGAGTGGGACAAAGTACAAGAGTATGGACGCAAACAAGAGGTGACGAAACCTCATCGATTTATTCAGTGTCGTCGCTACCCTTTAGATCATCAACCTGATTGGGGGAATTTAATTTTTGTAAGATCAGATCGCGTGTCTGATTTTACAAAAGTTTTATCCGATTATTTAAAAGAACTAAATACTCGCGAGCAATTACAAAATCCACTCACTCAATTACAACTTGCTTTCAAAAATGGGGAAAGCGAAAAGATCTACAAACTTTTGTTCGCAATCGTCAGTCAATATCCCCTGTATCTGCAAGCACGATTTTTGCTCATTGATAAGCTGCTTAGTGATGCCAACTTTAAACAAGCTAGAGCTAGCTTGGAACAAACTAACAACTTATTCCCAAATTCTCCAGAAGTTCAAAAACGTCTATCCGATTTACAAAACCGTGAATCTGTTCTGCAATCATCTCGGCAACGATTGCAAGCTTTTAAAGATATTCATAAAGGGCAACGATGCGTCATCATTGGAAACGGCCCTAGCCTAAACAAAATGGATTTATCATTCCTTAAGCATGAAATTTGCTTTGGGATGAATCGAATTTATTTAGGATTTGAAAAATGGGGGTTTACACCAACTTACTATGTTTCTATTAACAAACTCGTACTGGAACAAAGTGCCGAAGAAATATCAAAAATCCCTTGTCTTAAGTTTTTGAGTAGTAAAGGAATTCCTTGCTTTTCTCAACAAGATGACCTCTTGTTTGTCGATACCGTCAATTTTCAGAAACCTTTCTCTCCAAATCCTCTCAACGGACTAAACGAGGGTTATACTGTCACATACTTTGCTTTGCAATTAGCCTATTATATGGGGTTTGAAACAGTAGTTCTTATTGGAGTAGATCATAGTTTTTCGACCAAAGGTGAAGCGAACAAAGAAATAACTTCACAAGGTGACGATCCGAACCATTTTCATCCGAGCTATTTTGGTAAAGGGACTCGCTGGCAGCTTCCTGATTTGGAAAATTCTGAAAAGCACTATCGCTTGGCAGAAGCTCATTTTAGATCTGATGGTCGTCAGATTATTGATGCAACAGTCGGAGGCAAATGCCCAGTTTTCCCTAAAGCAGATTATCGACAGCTTTTTGCTGAGAGTCTTCTTCACCCAAGCTTGCAATTTTCAAACCAGAATAAGAAAAAATCAAAACTATCCTTATTCACAACAGCCAAACCTTTCTCTGGTAAAGCTTCTATTCTTCAAAAAAATGCAATAAGAAGCTGGATGTTTTTCAACTCCCAAGTCGAGGTCATAGTATTTGGTGATGCAGAAGGGGTGAAAGAAATAAGTCTGGAGCTTGGCTTGCATCATGTTCCGGATGTCAGATGTAATGAGTTCGGAACACCGCTATTGAGTGATATGTTCGAGAAAGCGCAAGCTTTAGCTTCGAACGATATCATCGTTTATATTAATGCTGATATTATCTTACTTAGTGACTTTATCCCAGCAATCCAAAAAGTCGCTGAGCGCTTCCCTGAATTTCTGGCTGTCGGACAACGCTGGAACCTCGACCAAGAAACACTACTAGACTTTAACAACGAAAACTGGGAACAGGAATTACGACAGCAAGTTAAAGCCAAAGGAAAACTCGAACTCGGATGCGCAATTGACTATTTTGCCTTTACGAAAAATCTGTGGCCAGACTTTCCTGATTTTGCCGTAGGTCGTCCAACTTGGGATAATTACACCATATATCGGACGATCGCAGATGGCTTCCCTGTCGTGGACTTGACTGATCAAGTCATGGTTGTACATCAAAACCACGACTACTCACATATACCTACCGGTGAAGTTGCACATCGTAAAGGGGTTGAAACGGATCGTAACCGCGCCTTAGCTATAGAATGTATAGGTCTCAGTCGAATCAATACAATCTATGCCTATGTTGGCTATACCAATCATGCAACTTGGAAACTGACTGAAATAGGTCTAATTAGAACTTCTGATGCCGACAAAATTGAAAAGCTGTGTCGCTATCTTAAACAGAATGATCCTGAGTTAGTGCGACAAGTTGTCCAGCTCCTGAAAGATTATCAAGCAAATCCTCAAAATTCCGACTTAGAGAAAATGCTCCAGAATATCGAAGCTGAACTAACCCGATTTCTCTTGCATCTTCCTTCAGAAAATTGCCAAAAATATAAACTAGCTTCGCTCGGACGAGCTTATCAATCTTTGACAAGATGTTTATCCCAATTTTCAAATAGACCTAATCATGAAGTTTCACCAGTCGATCAAGTTAGCATCTATCTTAAACTTGCAAAAATTTATCTGACTCAAGGAAGTCTAGAAGACGCTAGTAACGCTTGTAGCGAGGCAATTAAATTACAGCCAAATCACGCTGAAAGCTATTATCTTATAAGTCAGGTACTTCAACAGCAAAATAAACTGACGGCAGCGACTCTAGCACGTCAAAAAGCAGAGCAACTCAGCTAGATAGAATTAAAGAAATCAATCCGGGGAACCTAGTCAGGGATCTGAACATCGAAACTACTATCCGTTTCTCATGTGCAAGCAATCATCGCTGAAGTGTGAGCATTATGCTAAACTCTAATGCGGTCGCTAGGCGGGACTGTTTACGGATACTTCAAATACTTCTGTGTTTTACGGCAACCCAATGACTCCCTGGACTCTTCAAACCCCTGTCATCCTACTCATCTTCAACCGCCCCGATACCACCCGACAGGTGTTTGAGGCAATTCGACAAGCCCAGCCGCCCCAGTTACTGGTGATTGCCGATGGCCCCCGTCCAGAACGTCCTGGAGAAGCAGACCAATGCGCCGCCGCTCGGAGTATTATCGATCGCGTAGACTGGGACTGTCAGGTGTTCAAACACTACTCAGACAGCAATCTAGGCTGTCGTCAGCGAGTTTCGAGTGGCTTAACTTGGGCCTTTAACACCGTTGAGGAAGCCATCGTCCTCGAAGACGACTGTCTCCCCCATCCCAGTTTTTTCCGGTTTTGCCAGGAACTTCTGGAAAAATACCGAGATGAGCCACGAGTCATGTCCATCTCTGGCGACAACTTCCAGTTCGGTCAACGGAGAACTCCCTATTCCTATTATTTTTCCCGTTACAACCATATCTGGGGTTGGGCAAGTTGGCGACGGGCCTGGCAACAGTATGACCTGAGCATGAAGGCCTGGCCAAAACTGCGGTCATCGGACTGGCTACAAAATAAACTCCAGCATCCCCAAGTAGCACAGTATTGGTCGCGTATCTTTGACATGGCCTATCAAGGATTTGACACCTGGGATTATGCGTGGCTGTTTGCTTGCTGGTATCACGAGGGTCTGATTGCACTCCCCGAAGTTAACTTAGTCTCCAACATTGGCTTTAACGACCAGGCTACTCACACCAAAGCTAAAAGTCCTTTTGCCAATATGCCAACGCAGGAGTTGGAGTTTCCCTTACGTCACCCGGTGACGCTTAACGCTGAAATCCAAGCTGATTGCTACACCGAGAAAATTATGTTTAGTCAAGTAGACGTCAAACACCATCAGCAGCAAGAAACCTATCAAGGCACAACTCACTGTCACATTTGTCATAGTACCTCCATCCCCTTTGCTGCTCACACCGTCCTAAATAAGTACAAGATTCAATATTTCCAATGTTCTAACTGCGGTTTCGTCCAAACAGAAGAGCCTTACTGGTTAGACGAAGCCTATTCATCTGCAATTGCTAATAGCGACGTTGGCTTAGTGACCCGAAATTTAGGACTCGCCCAGGTTGCTCAGCACATTATCCTAAAACACTTTGACCATAACAAACCCTTTTTAGACTATGGAGCGGGCTATGGTTTATTTGTACGCTTAATGCGCGACGCTGGCTTTGATTTTTATTGGCATGACAAATATGCCGAAAACCTATTAGCAAAAGGCTTCGATGCCACAGATGACGAAAACAAACGAGAATTTGAACTTGTCACAGCCTTTGAGTTATTTGAGCATTTCACAAACCCCTTAGAAGAAATTGATGCAATCCTCAGCTTCTCTAAAAACATTCTGTTCAGCACAGAGCTTTTACCCCAAAACAATCCCCGGCCTGGTGACTGGTGGTATTATGCTCCTCTGGAGGGTCAACATATTTCAATCTATACCCGTAAGGCTTTAGAAATTATTGCCCAAACCAGAGATTTAAACCTCTACAGTAATGGCAAATCTGTTCACTTACTCACAGAAAAAACACTCACGCCAGCGCAAGCCAATCAATTATTTTTGCTAGACCCCAACCTGAGTAAACTGAAAAAGCCTTCACTCTTACAGAAAGACTATCAACAAATTTTGAATCAGTATGAAAACGCCACAGCCACCTCTCAACCCGTTCCTAAAGTTATCGTTGACGGTGTTTTCTTCCAACTCTACCGAACCGGAATCGCGAGAGTTTGGCAATCCCTCCTAGAAGAATGGGCAAAAACCGACTTTGCCTCTCATCTCGTAGTACTAAACCGAGCCAAAACCGCCCCAATCATCCCCAACCTTCGCTACATCGACACCCCAGCCTACGATTACAAGAACACCGCCGCAGACCGTCAACAGCTTCAACAAATCTGCAACCAAGAACAGGCTCATCTCTTCATCTCCAGTTACTACACCACTCCCCTCACCACCCCCTCCATTTTCATGGCCTATGACATGATTCCGGAGTTAGTCGGCTATAACCTCAGCAACGCCATGTGGCGAGAAAAACGCTATGGCATCCAGCACGCCTCAGCCTATCTTTGTATTTCCCAAAATACCGCCAAAGACCTCGTTAAATTTTATTCCAACGCCGCAGAAAAACCCATTAAAACCACCTACTGCGGCACCAATCAGAACTTCTACCCCTCAACCGATGCCGAACTGCAACGATTCAAAGCCCAATTTAAAATCACAAAACCCTACTTCCTAATTTCCGGAGTTCGAGTCGGATATAAAAACACCGGACTATTCTTCAAAGCCTTTGCCCAACTCCCCAACAAACACAACTTTGAAATTGTCTGTACAGGGGGCGGCTCAATTTTGGAAGCCGAACTCCAACCCTACGCCCGCGATGTGACCGTTCACATGCTCTATCTAAGTGACGACGGCCTCCGAAATGCCTACTCCGGCGCCACCGCCCTCGTCTTCCCCTCCCAATACGAAGGCTTTGGCCTGCCCGTTCTCGAAGCCATGGCCTGCGGCTGTCCCGTCATCACCTCCCCCACCTCCTCCCTACCCGAAGTCGCCGGAAACGCCGCCCTCTACGTTCAACCCAACGACGTTCAAGGGATGCTCCAAGCCCTCCAACACATCCAATCCCCCGAGCAGCGCCAAGCCCTGAAAAACTTAGGCTTAAAACAGGCCCAGAGCTTCTCATGGGGTAGGATGGCAAAAGAAATTCGTTCGTTTTTGACAGAGATGGCACAAACAGAGAGTCCCACCCCCCAATCCACCTCCACCTCCACCTCCATCCCCACTCTCGATAACCCCCGCCAACTCCGCCGCCACCTCACCCAGCAGTGGCTCAACCTGCCCAACGACCAACTCGAAACCCACTTCAACAGCCA
>SMDP01000136.1:10677-11925 GCA_012911965.1 Geitlerinema sp. P-1104 | reverse complement strand
TTGGCAGATTTACTGTGGGTTTAGTCAATCCAGAAAAGATGCCAATAACAATCAAAAACCTTGTTATTTAAGAACTTTATTGTTTTTGATTGTCTATCTTCAATTGTCTGTTACTATCCTAGAGTTTTGTGCCACATTCAGGACAGAAGTGGTTAGTTGAAGCATTTTTAGCATTACAGTTGGGGCAATAGATTAGCTCCACAGCTTGCTCTAACTTATTCCGTTCCGGTAACCCTAGCATTTGGGCGTTGCTCTTGCCGGGGGCGACCATGGGGTAACAGTTTTCAGTGCGATGGACTTGTACATCCATGATCACAGCCCCGTCATGGGCCAGCATTTCGGCGATCGCCTCCTGAAGTTGCTCCGTGTGGGTGACCTTGATTCCCTTCAAACCATAGGCTTGACAGAGTAATTCGATATCCGGCATCCCCACTTCCATATTGGAGGAGGAATAGCGTTCACCGTAGAAGGTTTGTTGCCATTGACGCACCATCCCTTGCCAACCGTTATTAATGATCACGGTTTTGAAGTTAATGCCGTATTGGGCGATGGTTCCGAGTTCCTGGAGGTTCATCTGGAAACTGCCATCACCACTAATACAAACCACCTCTTCGTCGGGAAGTGCCACTTTCGCACCCATGGCCGCCGGAAGTCCGTAACCCATCGTTCCGAGTCCAGCACTGGAAATCCAACGACGGGGACCATTTTTCAGGAATTGAGCGGCCCACATCTGATGTTGACCCACATCGGTGGTGTAATAGGCGTTGGGGGCCTGACGATGCAATTCCACAATTACCTGCTGCGGTGAGGGTAACTCGGCATATTGGGGAACCTCTAGGGGATAATCCTTACGCCAGCGGTTGATGCGATCGAGCCAAGGTTGAGTCTGACGGGACTCAATGCCAACGCCGAGTTCTTTGAGGCGACGCAACAAATCGATGAGAACTTGGCGCACATCCCCGACGATGGGAACTTCGGGGGCGCGGTTTTTCCCGACTTCAGCGGGGTCAATATCGATATGGATGACCTTGGCACGGGAAGCAAATTCATCCAGTTTACCGGTGACGCGATCGTCAAAACGGGCCCCCACGGCAATCAATAAATCGCATTGGCTAACGGCAAAGTTAGCATAGGCGGTTCCGTGCATCCCCAACATTCCCACAGACAGGGAATGATTTTCATCAAACACCCCTTTGCCCATCAGGGTGGTGGTGACAGGAATTTGGAAATGTTCAGCCAACTCCAGAA
>SMDP01000136.1:8416-10193 GCA_012911965.1 Geitlerinema sp. P-1104 | reverse complement strand
TGCCCGGGCATAGCCATCGGCGGCATGAGATGCACCCTGTTCATGGCGCACCAGGATATGTTGAATCCCACCTTGGGCTTCTGCCCGATATAACTCATCATAGATAGGGAGTATCGCGCCACCGGGATATCCGAAGATATGCCGAACGCCATGGCGTTTTAGACTATCTATCAGGGCATAGGCCCCACTCACTCGTTGTACTGCGACTCGTTGTAATTGCACGACAGGAACCTCTCGCAAACTCTCGAAAACTAAAACCGTTATCCTACAATTCTACTCAGGTCAAGTTCATTTAGTACAGGTCTTAAAACAAATTCAAGGTATCTGGGAATCCCGATACGATAAAGATCGTATCGGAGCCGAGGTTAAGGCGGCACCTGCTCAATTTTTTCTCTCAAAATCTTATGAATGATCAAACTCCCCAACCCTACTCATCTCGCCCCAAGTCGGCTCAGGGTCTGAGTGAAGAAAAGTATCAACGTCTCGTAGCCGAGGCCAAAGCCCCCTATCGTGGCTTTCGTCTCTTTATTTATGTCAGTCTAGGAGCGTCGGGCCTACTCGGAGCATTTGTATTTATGGCTCGGGTGGCCGCAGGACAAAATTTGTCGTCTGATTTGCCCAATTTAGCCCTACAACTCGGGGTTGTTGCCCTGATGGTGTGGTTGTTTCGTCGGGAACGTCAGTGAAGCCTCAAACATGGCCCAGGTTACGCTGGCTCGGGTCTTATCATCTCTGGTTGGGTTTGAGTTTGCTTTGGTCCGGGGCCATGGCCCGGGTGATTTGGCGCGAGGGTCAAGGACTCTATCGGATTCAGGATGATGCCCGGCAACATGTGTTCTGGATGCACCGCTTTCGTGATCCTCAGTTGTTTCCCCAGGATTGGATAGCCGATTATTTTCAATCGGTTGCGCCCTGGGGCTATCGTCATTTATATGAGCTGGCGGCCCATCTAGGACTGGAGCCATTAAGCTTTAATAAGCTGTTGCCGCTTCTCTTGACCCTGCTAACGACGGTATTGGTGATGCAAGTCAGTTGGCGACTGCTGCCGGTGGCCCCGGTGGGGTTTGTTAGCAGTGTCATTTTAAATCTGAGTCTGTGGATGAAAGATGATCTGGTGTCAGGAACGCCTCGGGCTTTTGCGGTTCCGCTGCTGTTGGCGTTTCTCTGGGCGCTCTTGTCTGACAATGCCATGGCGACGGCCATTGCTGTTCTCGGAACGGGACTGTTCTATCCCCCGATGGTCATCATTGAGGGGGGCGTTTTACTGTTGCGGGGGTTGGGGATAGCTCAAAACACTGCCCCAAAACGCGAACTGGCGCTGCTGGGACTGATGGCGGTTGGGGTGGTGCTGTTGCCCTACCTGTTGGCCGCCAATCCTTGGCAGCCGGTGTTAACCCGTCAGCAGGGGTTAAGCTTGGCAGAATTGGCCCCTCGGGGACGAAGTGCTTTTTTTTATGAGGATCTTGGGCATTTCTGGTTTAGTGGCGATCGCAGTGGCATGATTCCCGGCTACACGCCGTTAGTGCTTTGGTTTGGTCTCCCCTTGCCCCTGCTGTTACGGGTTCGACAACGGGTTCCGCTGCTGGGCCAGGTTCGGGGAACGGCTATTCTCTTGCAACTGTTGCTGTCGAGTGTGGCAAGTTTTTTGCTGGCCCATCTGTTGCTGTTTCGCTTACATCTCCCCAGTCGCTACACCCATCACAGCTTGCGAGTGCTGTTGTCCTTGGCGGCGGGGATGGTGGTGGTGGCGATCGCCCACTCGGTCTTCCGTCGCCCG
>SMDP01000136.1:0-7675 GCA_012911965.1 Geitlerinema sp. P-1104 | reverse complement strand
ACTGGACAACGAGTCCCTGAAGTAACCTTCCGCACCCGTCAAGATGGCGAATGGAAAGAGGTTCACAGCAAAGACATCTTCAACGGCAAAAACGTAATTGTCTTCGCCCTTCCCGGTGCATTCACCCCCACCTGTTCCTCCAGCCACCTGCCGGGCTACAACCAGCTTGCCAGCACCTTCAAAGCCAGTGGCGTGGATGAGATTGTCTGTCTATCGGTGAATGACACCTTCGTCATGAACGAATGGGCCAAAGACCAAGAATGTGACAACGTCACGCTAATTCCCGATGGCAATGGCGACTTCACCGAAGGCATGGGGATGCTGGTGGACAAAGCCGATCTCGGCTTCGGCAAACGCTCCTGGCGTTACTCGATGTACGTCAAAGATGGCGTGATCGATAAAATGTTCATCGAACCCGAAGAACCCGGAGATCCCTTCAAAGTCTCCGACGCTGAAACCATGTTGGGCTACATCAACCCTCAGGCCAAGCCCAAACACGTCTCCCTGTTCTCGAAAGTGGGATGCCCCTTCTGCGCCAAAGCCAAATCTCTCCTCGATGATAAAGGCTGGGACTACGAAGAAATCGTCATTGGTCGCGATGCCTCCACCGCTTCCCTGAAAGCCATGACCGGCAAGACATCTGCCCCTCAGGTCTTCGTCGATGGTCAACTGGTGGGTGGTTCTGAAGAACTAGAGACCTATCTCAAATCTGCCTAATGGCTAAGTTTTGAGGATTGACCTCAATCCATCCGGGATTCCCTCATCAGGGGAGTCCCGGATATTTCCCTTAAAAAAAATTGCTTGCACCCTATAAGATAGCCAGAGCCAGTTGAGCTGTTCATGGCGACAGATTGATACAGATACTTTCAAGAGGACTTCAACCGATGACATACGACTTTAACTTATTTGTGATTGGCGCCGGTTCCGGGGGCATCGCCACCGCTCGCCGGGCCGCAGAATATGGCGCTAAGGTGGGCATTGCTGAAGATGACCGACTCGGGGGAACCTGTGTTAACCGAGGCTGTGTCCCTAAAAAGCTGATGGTTTACGCCTCCCACTTCCCAGAGCATTTTCATGATGCTGTGGGCTACGGTTGGAGCGCGGTGCAGAGTCAACTGGACTGGCCGAAAATGATTCAGGCCGTTAACGATGAAGTGACTCGCCTGAATGGGATCTATCAGCGAATGCTGGATAAGTCCGAGGTGCAGGTATTTCGGGAGTCGGCGCGCTTTGTGGACTCTCACACCGTCCAAGTGGGCGATCGCCAAGTCACGGCCGACAAAATTCTGATTGCGGTAGGCGGAAAACCGGTTAAACCCAACATTCCCGGTTTAGACCATGCCATCACCTCCGATGAGATGTTCCATCTTCCCCAACAGCCGAAGCATTTAGTGGTTCTCGGCGGCGGCTATATCGGGGTGGAGTTTGCCTGTATCCTGCGAGGTTTGGGATCTGAGGTCACGGTGGTGATTCGTCGCGAGAAGATTCTCAACGGCTTTGATGAGGATCTGCGGGATTGTATCCAAGAGGGAATGGCCAACCACGGCATTCGCATTCTCAACAACACCAACATTACCTCGGTGGATAAACAAGAGGATGGAACCCTAAAACTGAATTTAGACAGTGATGAGGGTAGTATTATCGCCGACACCGTGACCCTATCCGCCACCGGCCGCAAACCCCGTTTAGAGGGATTAGGGTTAGAGAATACCCAGGTTGAGGTGAAGAAGGGGGCGATCGCCGTCGATAAGTATAGCCAGACCGCTGAGCCTCATATCTTCGCCGTGGGAGACTGTACTGATCGCGTAAACCTGACGCCAGTGGCCATCAACGAGGGTCGTGTCTTTGCCGATACCCACTTTGGCGGCAAATCGCGCCAGATGAGTTATGAGAACATCCCCACAGCCGTGTTCTCCTCCCCCGAAGCCTCCACCGTTGGCTTAACCGAAGCCGAGGCCCGAGAGCAATATGGGGATGCCATCAAGGTCTTCCGCTCCAAATTCCGCCCCATGTACCATACCCTAGGGGGCCGAGACGAGCGGACTCTCATGAAACTGGTAGTCGATAGCCAGAGCGATCGCGTCCTTGGGGCGCACATGGTGGGGGAAAGTGCCGCTGAGATTATCCAAGGGGTGGCGATCGCCGTTAAAATGGGAGCCACCAAAGCTGATTTTGATGCTACCGTCGGGATTCATCCGAGTTCTGCCGAAGAATTTGTCACCATGCGTTAAATCGAGATTGCAAGTGTAGGCAATTGCTGTCAGATCAGTCGCCGATCCATTTACCAATTCACCGGCGGTTCTCACGAGGGCAATCCCAAAAGAACCGCCTCTTTCTTAATGATTATTTCCATTTATGCCCGCCGCACCCTATCCTGAAAATGAAGCCGAACGCCAACAGGCTCTAGATCAATATAACCTGCTCGATAGTCTGCCCGAACAGGACTTTGACGACATTACCATTCTGGCTGCTCAGATTTGCAAGACACCTATAGCCTTGGTAAGTTTAATTGACCGCGATCGCCAGTGGTTCAAGTCCAAAGTTGGCATTGATGCCGAGGAAACGCCCCGAGATCAGGCCTTTTGCGCTCATGCCATTCTTGAGCCAAGCAACGTTCTCGTCATTCCCAATGCCGAGGCCGATCCTCGCTTTGCCGACAATCCCCTCGTCACCGGCGGCCCTCAAATTCGCTTCTATGCTGGTGCGCCCCTGCAAACTCCCGAGGGTCAGGCGATCGGCACTCTCTGCACCATTGATAGTCAACCCCGAGAGTTGACAGAAGAGCAAATTCGGGGCTTACAGGCTCTTAGTCGTCAAGTCGTGGCCCAAATGGAGTTACGGCGCAACGTCAAACAGCTCAGTCAAACCTTAACGCAATTACAGCGCACCCAAGCCAGCTTAATTCAGACCGAAAAGATGTCAGCCTTGGGACGATTTGTGGCAGGAATTGCCCATGAAATCAACAATCCTGTTAGCTTTATTCTGGGTAATCTTCCCCATGCTCAAAGCTACACCGAAGAACTGCTTGAGTTACTACAGCTTTATCAAAAATTTTACCCAGACCCCGACCCAAAACTAAGCAACCAATTGGACGGTATAGATGTTGCCTATATTGCCGACGATTTTGTCAAACTCTTAAAATCGATGAAGGCGGGGGCACATCGCATTGAGAAAATCGTTCAATCTCTACGAATCTTTAGCCATCTCGACGAAGCTGACATTAAATTAGTTCAACTTCAGGAGCATCTTGATAATACTTTAGCCTTGAGCTTATCCCAAGTCCGTGAGGCTGGTGAATCGAGCCGAATGAAGGTTGTGAAACATTACCAGGAACTGCCGCCCCTAGTCTGTCACATTGGACAGATCAATCAAGTCTTTATCAATATCATTGGCAATGCGATCGATGCCTTGCACGAGCGAGTTCAAGGGCATCAATCTGATCTCTCTGAGGTGGACTATTGCCCCACCTTGACCCTCAGCACCCAGATAGCCACAGACGGGCAAGGACGGGACTTTCTGGCCATTACCATTGAAGATAACGGCATTGGCATAGACTCAGAAATCCAAGATAAAATTTTTGACCCCTTCTATAGCAGTAAACCGATTGGCAAAGGAACTGGCTTAGGACTCACGAGCAGTTATGACATTGTAGTCAACCAGCATCAGGGGAAACTCACCGTTGACTCAACACCGGGCCAAGGGAGTCGATTCTCCATTTGGCTACCCACGGACTTACCCTTACCCGACTAGCTCGTCAAGGCTGACCCACAACCCCAAAAGGATACGATAAGCTTGAAGAATAACCAGGCGCACAAGGACAATCACGACTATGGCTGGATTTGGCAATCTATTCCAGAAGGCATTTTATCTAGGAGTGGGTATAGCCTCCTATGCTGGAGAACAGGCAAGTGAGAAACTGATTGAGTTACGGGAAACGGCCCAGAAGCTGGCCGATGAGTTAGTCGAACGCGGCGAGATGAACGCTGAGGAGGCCCGTCGTTTTGTCGAGGAGATGGTCAATCAGGGCCAGCGACAAGCCAATCCTAACTCTCAAGTTCGGGAAGACACGGGCCCCAAAGAACCCCGGCGTATTGAAATTCTCGATGATGACGATGAGGGAGATACTAACCCCCAGTCGCCTTCAACCTCGACTCGTTCATCTGCACCCGACTCGGGCGTGGAGAACTTACATCAACAGGTGCAATCCCTTCAAGACGAATTGCACCGTTTGCAGAAAGATCAATAAATCATGGAAGACTGGCTAACGGAATGGGTGACTAACGTTGAAAAGAGTGTAACAGAAGCCATCGTCCAAACGGCTGAATCGATTGAAGCTTGGACAGATGAGGTGGTGGACCACTTGGATCAACAGCTTGAGGAGGCTGTCATTTGGTCTCAGGAGCGTTCTGATGAGGTCTATAACCAGCTACAGGAGGTGTTTCCCTTGGATGAACTGTCTCAAGAAATCGATCGCACCTTTGACGATTGGTTACAGGGGTTGGAGTTTCTGTTATTTGATGAGGACACTGGAGATTGGGATATCCCGGACTCTCGGGAGACCTCAGATCCCTTTGTCCATATGACCTATGTAACTCCAACCAAGACAACGCATCCGGCCTGTATCGATTGTCGGCATTATCACGGACATCAGTATGGTGATACTCTCTTGGTCTGTGGGATGCACCCCTATGGCTGGGATGGGGAGGATTGTCCTGATTGGGAAACCCTCTTTTAGGGAAGATGGCTGATCACGGACAGGCGGCTAGTTCTCCCTGGATACAAGGTTGAGGGCAGCTTGCCGAGACGTGAGATTTGTGCTGAAGCGGCGATTCCTTCGGAAAGTTTCGCGATCGCTGTCCTGCACGCAGCCCTCCTTCGGAAAAAAGACCTAGGTGCGCGCCAGGATTCAAGAGGCTTGGCGTTAAATTTCACTGGTTAAGATGAATTGCCAATTGCTATCGTCCATATTCTGACTAACAATCGTCGCGGTGGCATTGGGTTGGATGCCTTGGTCGTTTAAAGCCATCGCTAGGGGGTCGCCATCTGGCGCACAGAACATATGGGTAGATCCCGGTACGGGGTTGGGATGTCCGTGATCATGGGTTGCCCCCCATTGGACATGCAATAGGGGTAAGATTTGCCCATTACTTTGCACTCTTAAGTCTTTAATCCCTTTGAGAGATAGGTAAGAAATGGGGCCTCGATGTTTGATGAGTAAGGGTTCGAGACGGGTGATCCGATCGCAATCGAAATGATAGATATTCAGTCGGATAGTTTCATCAAACTCTACCCAACGCAAGCACTGGTAAATGCGGACTAAGCGATGGGGGTGGTTATCGCTGAAGTTCATAAAAATCACGTAACCGCGATCGCATCGTTTGATTCCTCTGTTTACGGCAAAGCGGAGGATTCGGGATGATAGGTTCCGATGTTCGTACTCGGGAACCACTTTGAGATCACACAGATACCAAGCCGGGCCATAATTGGGAATTTGACGAAAAATGCCGGCTCCAACAGCCGCCAGGCGATCGCCATCCAAGGCAATATAGTAGTCTACTTCCCCGAGGCGATCAAAAAAAGCAAAATAGTTTTTACCATGTTCAATCTTAAAAAAATCATCTCCCAAGGGATAGCGTGCAAATCCTTCAATATCCTGAATTTGCGGCTGAAAGAAGGGACGATCAGCGTCAGTGAGACAATGAAATTTCATGATTTAAAGCCAACAACAACTTCCTGGTAAAAAAAGGATCGATCAGATTGCAACAGTTGATCACTCATCGTCTGATCGACAACCAGATGATCAGCCATCACCGTTGCTAAATGGTGGTCTCCATTCAACCGCCTGCCAAGAATAGCACCGCCTTGATTTAAAGCTTGAACTCCTAAATGGATCAGATCATGGAGATCGCTTAAGGGCATCCAATCAGAGATATTAGAGAATTGAATTAAATCAAATTTCTTTTGTTCAAGTTTTAAGGTATCAAAGAAAGAACCGGATTTCAGGACGAGGCGATCAGCCCCAAATTGACGGATTTGGGTTTGTACATCTGATTGTAAATAAAGCGGTAAATGGGCAGGGTTGTCCGGATAGTGATCGCGCCAAACTTGGGTGAGAAAGTAGTTTTGCGCTGAGTCAAACCGTTGTAACGCACTGGCAAAAACATGGGAAAAATGAACCCCAAAACTGCGATCCATTGAGTAATTGACCGCTGCTTCCCCAAAGACTTTAATGAGTTCTTCTCGGTCAAAGACCGTTTCAAATAAAACCGGCCATTGTGGATGAGCGATCGCAGTTTTTGGGTCGATCAGAGGATCTAAGCCTAGGTTAGAAAATAGGGCGGACAATTCCCGAAACAACTGCTCAAATCTACCGACGCGATTGATCCCAAAAGCGATTTGTTCGGGGCGGTCATCCCAAAATGCTTGTGTGGCTGGGGGGAGGTGCGATCGCAACGTCTGATAGATTTCAATCCGGTCTAGGTGATCATTCCCCCCATCAACCCCGAGTAACTGGTATTGCCGTCTTAAGTCCAGATGGAGCAATGCTTGTCGCTTTAACTCGACTAAATGGAGTTGGGCTGGGTTGAGATCGATTGCGACAATCTCGGTAAGATCAGGATCAGCCAACAGACTTAACGCCGTACAGCCACCGGATGCAATCAGTAACACTTGGGGATGCCGGACTTGATTTTTTAAGCGCGCAATCACGCTCATTTCAATCTCGGGGTCTTCCCGGGTTTGGGAAAAATAGATGTCACTGTGAGGGCAGTAGTTCATCGTACAGCCTCCAAAAATAATAGGCCCCCAGGAGTAAAGATTGGGCGATCGCCTGGCGACCATCCCGTTGATCCCAAGCGGTTGCGGTTAAAGCGAGTAAATCAGCTGAGTGATGAGTATCGAGGCGTTCGTGAGTGCTGTAGTGGGATTGACTGCCTGGGGCGACCCAACCCCGTTCTAAGATAGTATGGGCGATCGTGGCACTGATGCCCACATAGAGAAACTCAATCGCCCCCAAAAGGGCTGCCCCCGGTGGTACCTCTTGGGTTAAACAGTAGGTTAAAACCGACTGATTAAAGGCAAAAATAGGAGTCGGACAAGGGGTTTCCAGATCCGCCGCTGTTGCGCCTAATGCCTCTAAATACTGTTGAAAACTTGCCTTATGAGACATTTGGCGATCGCCATTGCCATGTTCTTCAGCCACATTGAGAAATAAAGGCAAACGCTGTTCTAAACTCGGTATTCGTGCTAGAACTGCTGCCAACGCCTGAGAAAATGATTCTACAGCAAAGCGAAACGGGAGTTGACTTTGACGAAACCCTGCGGCGTCAGTCGTATCGGCTTGCATCCAGAGTAAGTAAGGATGGGTTTTAAAATCATAAGTGGCGGCGATCGCTGACATAGCTGAGTCTACCGTTGGCAAAGTGACTAGATCGGTCCACAACAATTTAGCCTGAATCATTCTTTTTAATTGACTACTCCCCGGTCTGAAGACTCGGGGATTCCCTATAGGGATTTCAGAACTTCCGACAAGTTGGATTCCTGGGCGAAGTCAAAGACGCCCTTATAGGTCGCCCGAAGGCTTCCCGTTACTTTTGACAGAACTTCCTTTTGTCTCTCACCGATGAAACGACTTTGCTACCGACATTTCTGCGTGATGCAAGTCTGCCCTCACGGG
>SMDP01000135.1 GCA_012911965.1 Geitlerinema sp. P-1104 | reverse complement strand
GTTGAAAGCAGTACGGCAGTTAGTTTGGATTCCTTACAATGTCCAGATAGTCCTTCTGGAACTTTAGAAAATCCAGAGGTAATTGATATTAGTGATCGGAGTGTTCAAAAAAACGGAGTTGTTAAACCTGGTGATGATATGGGGTTTGTTTTTCAAGGACAAGAAGGACAACGAATCAATTACAGTTATAATGACCAGCTTTGTGTTTGGATTTACACCCCCGATAATACCCTATTAGAAGGTGTAGAACTCCCCCGAAATGGGACATATACTATACAAGTTGCATCTTTGCGTGGGACAACGACATTTGATATTGAAATGAGCTTGTCTAATCCAGTTGTATCCACTCCAAGCACAGCCAACCAACCCGAAACTTCTAGCACAGCAACAGCTTCTCGTCCTAGAAGGACACCTCAACCCACTCCAACACCTACTCAAACACCTAGTCAACAGTCAACTTCTTCAAATAGAGCAACGCCTAGACCCACTTCAAGCTCTGACTTGACACAAGAGAAAGCAGTCAGTTTGGTTGACGGTTGGTTGGACAGTAAATCTAATATTTTTGCACATCCTTTTGATCAGAGTTTAGCTCGTCGATATACCTACACAGACGGACCATTATATTACGACATTACCAAACCTGGAGGCTCGATTGATTGGTTGCGTTCCAACAACTCCTACTATAACTATGGAAACACGAGTATCACAGAGATAATTTCATTTTCAGGGTCTGGCTCTCGACCAGAATTGGTAGTAACAGTTTATGAGGAAACAACTCTAAATACACCAACTGGTGTAGATCGCTCCTCATCTGCATCAGGATCTCGGCGTTATTCTTACTCATTTTTTAAAGAAAATGGAAGTTGGAAAATCTTTGACTATCGTAGGCTTTAATTATCCCAAATCACATCAAAATTTGAGTATAATTCTGCATAAATTTTGCTCAAAAAATAATCATCCGATTTCAGTAATGTTGCTTACATTTTTTGTTTGGAGATAGCCCTTTGAATAACTACAAAATCAAGGAAGTAAAACTAAAAATACAAAGAGTTACTGCGTTTTTTTTATTTCTCAGCTTAGGATTTATTGTTTCTACGGTGGGAGCAATTATGCTGCAAAACTTATTATTGAGTCCTAGCAACAATGAAGTACAAAATTACCAATGTCAAGACTTAAACTCTGGTTCTGATTTGAATTTTAGTTTTAGTTCACCTCAAACAGGAGGGTTTCAAAATGGAGCGGTGAAGTGTTTTCGTTTTGTCGCTGAAGCCAACTCTGTTTTATATGTAAACACTACTCAGCAATTAGTGCTGATATATCCAAACAAGCGACAACAATCAATTTTGGGAGAAGATAACACCGAAATTGAGCAATCTGGTAACTATGAAATTAGAATTTCATCTTCTAATAATTCACAAATATATCAGCTAGATCTTGAGTTAAGTGATATACCACAGACTGCTAGAGAATCTCAATCAACAGAAACATCATCACAATTTCCTCCCCCTCCCTTATCAGGATACCCCAGAAGACCACCCACGAATGAAAACTCTGATGGAAATTTCAGGTCTGATAATTTTACTAGAACTTACAACCCTTCAGGTCAAGACTTAATCTATAACGTAAGCACTCCCCCTCCATTGGAACCAGAGGAAAATATGCAAGCCATTGTCGATGAAATGGTTGCTATGGTTCAAAGACGGGGACTTTCGGCTG
Organism: Geitlerinema sp. P-1104; assembly: GCA_012911965.1. Classification (GTDB taxonomy): domain Bacteria; phylum Cyanobacteriota; class Cyanobacteriia; order Cyanobacteriales; family Geitlerinemataceae; genus Sodalinema. Next base: position 10,432 of record SMDP01000135.1, on the reverse strand, counting down.
AAACACTATCAATTAGCTTAGTCAACTTAAGTGAACCATCATGTTGTAGCTATGGAAGTTACCAAGATCAAACTAAAAGATTTCCCGCAAGTGTTACAAAGCTATTTTGGATTGTGGCTTACTATGCAAAAATCAAAGAAGTTTTGATTGAGCAAACTATTCCAGACTTCGAGTTATATGAAATGATTAACGACTCCGATAATGAAGTGGCTAGTGATGTAGTAGATGCTGTCACTAGCGCCAAGTCACAAGATGAGCAAAATTTTCCAGATTGGCTTGAGCGCCGCGACTGGCTTAACCGCTTTTTTGAAGGGGCTGGATATCCAGATATCAATATTAGTCAGAAAAATTTCCCGATTCCCAAGCATGATTTAATGGAACCTAAAGGGTTCGATTTGCAAATGAGAAATGGAGGAACAAGAACCCTTCGTAATTATTTAAGAACTCATGATGTTGCGCGGCTACTTTATGAAATTGAAATGGGTTTAGCTGTTTCCTCAGATTATAGTGAACAAATAAAAAACTTCATGAAACAAAATCTAGATCCAACCTATTGGAGGAATATTCAGTATAATTCTATTGAAGGCTTTTTCCCGGAACTTCTCCCTCAAAATTCTCAAGTGTTCTCAAAAGTGGGCTGGTACTCGGGGAGTCGTCAAGATGCTGCAATTATCTATAGTCCAGATGGAAGAACTCGCTATATTTTAGTTGTGTTTGGGGAAGATGCAGACTACGCACAAGACTGGCGTATTTTTGGAGATTTATCGAGATTTGCGTACGACAGGATGACCAATTTAAACTAATTTTTTATCCTTGAACTTTTTTTACTTTAAGTGATGGCTCTTAGATCGTTACTGGTTAGACTCCCAAAACCCATTTTATTCGGACTCTGTGGAGGATTCGGCTGTCTCGCCGCCGCCGGACTTTTAGGAGAACCCTGGCTCGCCCTAACCCGACAAGCCCCCAGTCGAGAAACCCGTCCCCAAGCCCTAGTTCTACTCATCGATACCTCAGGAAGTATGGGGAGAGCAAGACTCGAAGAAGTCCAAGCCGCCGCCACCGCCTTTGTCAGTCGCCAAAATCTCGATCGCCACGACTTAGCCCTCGTGGAATTTAACAGCCAAGCCCAGATTATTGGAGACTTCAACACAGGAGAAACAGAACTTCTCAGGGCGATCGCCAACCTCCGAGCCTCAGGAAGCACCAACTTCATCGCCGCCTTCAACCTAGGAGAATCCCTACTCCAAGAGAGTGAGTTAACCCCCAATCTACTCCTATTCACCGATGGCGTTCCCAACCGTCCCCAACAAGCGGACGAACGAGCCAAAGCCTTGCGCCAACAAGAGATTAACCTGTTCGCCATTGCAACGGGGGATGCGGACATCGGCTATCTCCAACAGATCACCGGCGATCGCGATCGCATCTTCTACGCCGACTCCGGAAACATCGAAAACGCCTTCATCGCCGCCGAACAACTCATCTACCAACAACAACTCGTCGAATCCGAACTCAGCGGCGACTACGGCCTACTCTTTGGCCTGCTGCGTATCGGAGTTTGGACTGGATTTCTGGCCCTGGGAACCGCCCTAGCCCTCATCATGGGACAAAACGCTAACCTCCGTCGTCGTCTCCTCTCCCCACTCGAAGCCCTCTATGGCGGCGGTGGAGGCTTTCTCGCCGGTTTAACCGCCGGTGCGCTCGGTCAACTCGCCTTTCTCCCCACCAGCAGCGTTCCTCACCTGTCCTGGCTGGCTCGACTATCCGGCTGGACTGTTCTCGGAATCCTCGTTGGCGGTGGAATGTCCGGCTTTGTTCCCAATCTTCCCTGGCGTAACGCCCTCCTAGCCGGACTCCTCGGCGGACTCTTAGGCGCCGGAGGGTTTCTGCTGTTGGATGTCCTCGTCAGCGTAATTCTCGCTCGTCTCGTTGGAGCCTGGATTCTGGGCTTTTGTATCGGCTTAGCCATCGCCCTCACAGAAACCCTACTCCGCCAAGCCACGATTTCTATCCAATGGACTCCCAACGAATCCACCACCTTAACCTTAGGCCAAGAGCCGATTTACCTCGGAAGTTCCCGCCAAGCCCATATCTACCTTCCCAAAGATAAAGGATTTCCCCCACAATTCGCCTCAGTCTTTCTCGAAAATGACCAGATTATCTTAGAATTCCATCCCTCCATTCAAGAACAAGAAAAATATAAAACCATGAAGAATCTCAAACAAGTTCTCGCCGATGGGTCTCGCCGAAAATTTGATGATATACTTTTAGAAGTCCACCATAAATAACCCAATAAGTTGCACTATAAAACCATAATATCTTGATGCGTTGCTAACAGCATGGTTCTCTATCGTCTCACCCTAAAAAATAGCAATACCCCAGATCTCCCCGATGTCATCCATGAACTCGACCTGTCCCCCAGCCAAGAGGATAATCCCGAAGCTCTCTTCAAAGGAAACGCGCGGGAAGAGTTGCGACAAATCCTCCAAGAACAGACCGCCGCCTCCATCACAAACGCCAGCCTGCAAAAAATCATTGATCGTTGGCTTGACGACATCCGAGAAGGCTATCGTCTCACCCCCCTAACCCTGACCCTCGCCCCCCTCGAATTTGACAACCTAAAAAACCTCAAAGACCAGGGAAACCCAACCCCTCCCCCCTTCGTTCCCCCCGACTTCTCAGAAATCAGCCCTCAAGGGGGAGCCTTACCGCCCCTAAACTTCAACTAACCTTAGCCGCATCTCACCCCAGCCATGCTCAACGTCACCCTCACCCCCCATCTGGAATTTCTCAGCGCCGACAAAGCCGGACAGAAACTCTTTGTCATGGTCAAACTGCGCCCCAGCTCCGACATCTCCGCCAGTCGTCCCACCACCAGCTTCAGCTTCGTCATCGACACCAGTGGCTCAATGTATGACAGCAGCGAACTGGGGAAAGCCAAAATCGATGTGGTCATTGAAGCCTTAGAACAACTCATCAGTTCCAGCCAGTCCGACGCCCGCGATCGCATCGCCCTGGTTCAATTCGACGACTCCGCCTCCATCCTGCTTCCCCTCACCCCCGCCACCGATCGCGATCGCCTCGAAAACGCCATCAGCCAACTGCGAGACTTCAGCGGTGGAACCTGCATGGCCCTCGGGATGGAACAAGCCCTAAGCCTCCTACAAAATAGCGACCTCACCAGTCGCCGCACCCTAATCTTCACCGACGGACAAACCTTTGACGAAAGCGATTGTCGAGAATTAGCCGTCAAATTCGCCCAATCCGGAATCCCCATCACCGCCCTAGGGGTAGGAGACTACAACGAAGACCTACTCATCCATCTGAGCGATCGCACCGGCGGACAACTCTTCAACGTCATCGAAGGACAAAGCCAAGGAGGAACCGACATCTCCATCGCCGACCTTCCCAACACCATCTTTCAACAACTCCAAGACGTTCAAACCGAAGTCGTCAACAACCTCAAACTGAACCTAAAAACCGTCCAAGGCGTAGACCTACAACGCATCAGCCGCGTCTATCCCGATCGCGCCGACATTCCCCTCGACCAACAACCCTACTTCATCGGAAGCGCCCAAGCCCACGACGACACCGTATTTCTCCTCGAATTTGACATCGACAGTCGCGCCGGTTCCCGAGTCCGCATCGCCCAACTCGGACTCACCTACGACATTCCCGGCCAACAACGACGAGGAGAACTCCCCCCCCAAAACCTCATCGTGCAATTCGTCCCCGGACAAACAGGAATGGCGCAACCCAACCCCGAAGTTATGGGCTACCTACAACAATGCAACATCGGTCAACTGGTCGATCGCGCCGCCAGCATCGCCGACCAAAACCCCGACCAAGCCGCCCAACTTCTAGAAACCGCCAAACGAGTCACCGTCAAAATCGGCAACGATGCCATGGTCCAATCCCTCAACCTCAGTATCGATGAAGTTCGCAAAACCCGCAAACTCTCCGCCGGAACCCGTAAAACCGTCAAAATGGGGGCCAAAGGAAAAACCGTCAAAATGACCAGTGATGACCTCAACAACGGACTCTCCCAAGACCAAATCCGGGAGATAAGCGGAACCTAACCCCATCCCCCACAAATCCAAACACAGAATACAGATCCAAACAAATCCAAATACAGATCCAAACACAGATTAGGAGACCCAACCATGTCCATTACCTGTCCCACCTGCGGCTACGATCGCAACCCCGACAACGCCGAATTTTGCGACGCTTGTGGCGCCGAACTAACCACAGAAATCAGCGCCCCCGCCCAAAGCGCCCCCAGCACCCCCGCGCCCAACAGTCCCCAAGCCGACAGCCCAGACCCCGTCCCCGACATCATCCCCATCGTCCCTCCCGCGCCTCCAGCCGCCGACAGTCCCCCCCAAGCCGACAGCCCAGAACCCGTCTTCACCCCACCCCCAGCCCCCAGCAACACACCCCCCACACCCGTCAACCCCGTCAGTGAGAGTTCCTCCCCAGCCACCAGTCCAGCCACCAGTCCAGTCACCAGTCCAGCCGTACCATCGCCGGCGATGTGTCTCATCGCCAAACAAACCAACGCTCCTCAAACAGAATTTCCCCTCAATCAAGTCGCCCTCGTGGGTATTTTTGACACCGACAGCGGTCCCGTGGATATCGACCTAGAAAGCTTTATCGGTGGAGAAACCGTTTCCCGTCATCACGCCGAAATTTATCCAGAAGGGGGAATCTGGATGGTTAAAGACCTCGGTTCCACCAATGGCGTGTTCATCAAACCCCAGGGAGAACGTCGCTTTACCGCCAGAATTACAGTTCCCACCCCTCTCAATCCCGGAGATGAAGTCGCATTTGGGAAAGTTCAGTTTTTCGTCAAAGCCGCTTAATCTCCCCATCCCCCATTCCCCCTCCAACTCACCATCCGACTCACCATCCGACTCACCCTAGGACAACGCCATCGTGACTTCAGATGTAATTACCGAAAACACTCGCCTAACCCTCTCTCCCTTCTTCCTCACCGTTCTGGCGAATTTGGGCCAACGGGGTCAAATTCGCTATTTCAAAGTCCAGGTGGAGGATGAAAGCACCGACGAGACTCGGGAAGGATTGTTACGGATTGGGTCTGCTCAAGGATTACTTCAGCAAGAGTTACAACTGCGCGACATCCTAGGAGAGTATGGACTCATTGCGCCACTACTGGCTCAGAGTCAAATTTCTGACTTGTCCGAAATTCTGGAGTTGTCCCAGCCTGAGGGGGATATGGATGTGATTCAGGAGAATGGGGAAGACTTGTTATCTTTAGCCGAACCTGAAGCGGGAGAACCTGAATCGGCCAAGATTGCAGATGACGTGTTCTCAGCCGAACCTGAATTAGAAGAACCTGAATCTAAAAAACCTGAATTAGAAGAACCTGAATCCAAAGAACCTGAATCAGCCAATTCTGAGAAAGAACCTGAATCCAAAGAACCCGAGGAAGAGTCAGAGTATTTAGAAGAAGAATATTATCCCGAAGAGCCATTACCGGGAGATGACGGCGATCGCCTCCTCCTCCTAACCGCCTTTCCTGAACCGGAAAAGACCCTAACTCACTGGTTAGAGAATTCTCCGAGCCTCCCAGAGATTCTGACGGCGATCGCCCAAATCTGTCAACTCTTCTGGTATCTCCATAAACAGCAGTGGTGTATGGTAGACCTCGATCCCGACTGGCTAGAAATGGGTCAACCCTTGCGCTGTTTTGACCTCACCGGCGCTTATCTAGAGAAAACTCCCCTCACCTCAGGACTCTTGGGAACCTACTCCGCACCGGAACTCGCCGCCAAACCAATTCCCAGCGAAGCCAGCAGCACCTATACCGTTGGGGCCTTACTCTATCATGCCCTCCAGGGAGAAGCCGCCGACGGCGATCGCCCCTTAGATCCCAAACCCTGTTCCATCCCCTATCTCTCCCAACTCCTCTCCCTGTCGCTCACTCCCGTCAGCGACGATCGCTTTTCCCTAGGACAATTCCGCAGTCTGCTCATTGAAACCCGCAATCGTTTCAACCAGCAGCGTCTCCATTGGGAAATCGCCAGCCAATCCACCGTAGGCTTATCTGAGCGACGCTTACATAACGAAGACAGTTACGGAATCGCCCAACTGGACGCAGGAACTCCAAACGGACAGCAACTGTTAGCCGTCTTAGCCGATGGAATGGGAGGAATGGCCCAAGGAGAAGTGGCCAGTCAACTGGCCATCCAAACCGTGTTTCAGGAATGGCGATCGCAATCCCACCCCTTCAGCGACGATCCCACCCCAGAACTAGCCGCCATCGTCGAGAAAGCCAACCAAGCCATTTCCCAAGCCGTTCATAACGGAGGGACCACCCTCAGCCTTCTATTAGCGCAAGGACAACAACTCTCCATCGCTCATGTCGGAGACAGTCGCATCTATCTTTTGCGAGATCACGAGATTCAGCAACTCAGCGAAGATCATTCCCTAGTTGCGCTTCTCGTCGCCAGTGGAGAAATCAGCCGCGAAGAAAGTTATGACCACCCCGATCGCAATGTCCTCACCAAATCCCTGGGTTCCCAAGCCAAGCTATCTCGCGGCTATGTACAAACCCGGTCTGACATCCGCCTCCAAGACGGAGATATTCTGCTGTTATGTTCCGATGGTGTTTGGGACTTAATTCCCGACCGTGAACTCCAAGAGCTATTTACCCCCAGTATCCCCCTGGACACCGCCGTTCAAACCATCCTGGAAACAGTCCTCCAGCGGGGGGCGATCGATAACGCCACCCTCATCGCCTTACGTTGTCGCCTGCACCCCTTCGAGTATTCCCCTTCCCACACCTAAACCCATGAGCCAAATCTGTCCCTCCTGCTTACATGACAATGACCCTCAAGAAGCCAACTGTGTCGTCTGCGGAACCCCTCTAACTCCCCCCAGTTCTCAACCCGCAGCCACCCTTCCATCAGGGTCTGTTCCTCCCCTCCATCCGTCTCCTAATTCCTCCAGCCACTACCAATTACATCTTCAAGTGGGAGCGGTTCTCAAGCGGGGAGATTATAAAATCGAAAAATTCTTAGGTCAAGGTGGATTTGGGATTACCTACCAAGGCATTTATCGCCCCAACTCCGCCAAAGTTGCCATTAAAGAACTTTGGCCAGAATCAGGATACAGACAAGGGACACTCGTTATTTGGCCACCCTCAATTACCCCCAATAATCGCAAAGAGCAGATTGAGAAATTCAAACTAGAATCCATTTATTTGCAACGATGTAACTCTGAAAATATCGCCAAAGTCTATGATTGTTTTGAGGAAAACAGCACCATTTATATGGTGATGGAATTTATAGACGGTCGTGATTTATCGGCAATTTTAAAAAAACAACCCAGGCTCTCTGAAGACAAAATAATTCACTATAGCCAACAAGTCCTAAATGCCTTAGAAAACGTCCATGACATCGGCTTACTACATCGAGATATTAAGCCAGAAAACATTATGATTGATGGCCAAGACCGAGCCGTTCTCATTGACTTTGGAACCGCTCGGGAATTTATAGCCGGAAAAACTGGAGATATGACGGTTTTTCTCTCTCCAGGGTATGCTCCCTTTGAACAGTATTCCCCAAGAGGAAAACGGGTTCCCGCCACCGATATTTACGCCCTATCCGCCTCCCTGTATGAACTCAGTACCGGGGAATTACCTGCTGCTTCAAGCGATCGCGCCACAGCCGTCCATGAAGGAAAACCCGACCCCCTCATCCCTCCTCGACAACTGAATCCCAACCTTAGCCCCTACCTAGAACGAGTCATTTTAACAGGAATGCGCCTTCGAGTTGAAGAGCGAATTCAATCAGCTCAAGACTTTAGAAAAGCCTTACAAGGACAATTTGTTTCTCCCCTCCATCAAACCGCTAAAAATTATTTAATTCAAGGAAATCTCAATCAAGCGATTCAAGTTTACCAAACCTGTTTAGAGCGAGAACCCGACAACGGAGAAGCGGCGGTTGAGTTCGCCTTAATCCTCGTCCACCTCAACCACGACGATGGAACCAGCGCCCTCAACATCGCCCGTCAAGCCCAACAGCTCCAACCCCAGGATGGACGCAGTTATGGCGTGTGCGGCTTAGTCTATTGTCGCCGTCAACAGTGGAACGATGCTGTTGCTGCGTTGCAACAGGGAGTTCGTCTGAGTTCCAAAGAAGCCTGGATGCACGCCAATCTCGCCTGGGCCTTGGGGAAACAGGGAGATTGGCCAGCCGCTGAAACCTCCATCCAACAAGCCCTACAGCTTAATCCAGACTGTACCTTCTCCTTGGGAGTTAAAGCCTGGATTAATTTTCATCAGCGTCAGTGGAAGGCCGTCGTGCGGGCGGGAAGTCAGGGAATGTTTAAATCGCAACAGAGGCCCAAAGAGGTGGAAATTCGCTTAAAATCCTGGGTGTATCCCCTAGTGATTTCCGCCTTAGAACGAGCCACCGGGAAGACTGGGGGGGATGCCCAACGTCGCCTCCAAGCCTTTCTCCGGGACGTTCCTCAGCATCCCCTGGCGTTGGGATTGCAGGCTTGGTATCAGTATCAACACGGGAATCTAGCCGCCTGTCGTCAAAGTCTGGATTTAGCTCGTCAAGCCCAAAATTGCCCGAAATGGGTTGACAAAAACAGTCTTTTGGTGTACGAACATTTAAATGACTTGACCACCGCCATTCAACGCTATCAAACCTATCGGCAACAGCATCCCGATTCAGCCTGGACTAATTATCGCTTAGGAACTCTTTTAGCTCAACGAGGAGATTGGCAGCAGGCTAAAACCTATTTAGAAGCAGCCGTCAAAGAGTCTCCCAACTTAGCTGCCGCCCAGCATAATTTGGGCTGGGTGTTATTGAATCTGCGCAATTCCGAGGGCAATGTGGCAGCGCCCCAGGCTTTGCTGAGTGCTTATCGTCAGGGGGCGATCGCCTATGAACAGCAAGGCGATCGCCAAAAAGCCCAACAGGTGCGATCGGCGTTTCAGGCTCTCAACATTAACCTTTAACCCAAAAATGGGGCTGATGTTCTTGCCTGTACTAGAGGGTATTTTTGTCAATATCCTCTAGGCGATCGCCATACTCCCTTGACGCTGGTTGGGCGGGTGAAATGCCAAAACAATCAAGTCAGGGGAGATTCCCAACCTCAGGAGATCCTCAATCACCCCCTCTTCTGTCCAATCTTCCTCAATTAAGATCCGTCCCGCCTTAATTCGAAGGTGAATCTGTACAGTTTTTACCCGCCGCGAATGTTCCCAACCCATCAGCAATAGCAAATAGTTATCGCTATCTTCATCGAGGACAGGAACCGTCTCCAGGGTGGAATCAGCTTGCAAGTTGAGCTGATGATAATCCGAGATCACTTGCCGAACCGCCGCTCGCAACTCAATCATAGATTGGGATTGTCTATCCATGTTACAACCACCTCCTCAATGGGATCGAAGACTAATAGTTTAATCTGATTACGTCGGATAATGGTATCCGCTAAATACCGCTGAAAGCCTTGGCTATAGGTGTCTAACGGAACCGCCAGATATAGCGTGAACTCTGAATCTGTTTCCTCCAAGATGTCCCGATAAATTACATATTGACCCACAGCCCGTTCTAATTCAAAGAAAAAAGACTTTCCTAGAAAACTCTTGACTTCTACGAGGATTCTCTCATCGTCCCGTTCTAAGGCTAGAGGTTGCTCGGCTGCTAGATCCACATAAAGGCGATCGCCCCCTAGGGTGAGTGCATAGTTCTCTGCGACAATTTGCCACCCCTCCCGAACCAGTGCTGTCTTAACTGTGTCATGGTAAAAGTCTTTGTTAGGCATACTCACCAAGCGACCGTTAGAACTTCATCTTAGCTCAAGCACACTCAGGAGCAATTCATTGTGGGAGGTTAACCCCATCCATCGTACTGCAACTCCTGCTCATCAACCACGGAGGCTCAGGGGGACTGCTGCAAAAACACCGAGAGGGGAATCGTCTCAGACTGCGATGCCTCAATCTGAACTGTTTCCCAAGCTATCCGTCAGGAAGCGGACGAGTTGACGCTTCTGCCAGAGACTCAACCCTAACAGCCTTTCTTTTAAATCAATTGCGGTCATCGCATCACCTCCAAGTCTCCCCCGAGTCTACCACTGAGGCTTCTAGCCCAAACTCTGGCCGAAAGATGTTGGCCAAGGGGAAAAATCTGCTACTGTGACAATCAGATTTGAGACATCCAGACGTGCAACCGAGGTAGATCATGCGAATTCTCTTTGTTGGGGCAGAAGCCGCACCACTCGCTAAAGTGGGTGGAATGGGCGATGTGGTGGGCGCACTCCCCCGGTATCTACGAAAACTGGGCCATGACGTGCGGGTGTTTATGCCCTATTACGGCTTTCTTCCTGACAAAATCGAGATTCCCGAAGACCCCGTTTGGTGGGGCCATGCGATGTTCCAAGACTTCGCCGTCTACGA
>SMDP01000134.1 GCA_012911965.1 Geitlerinema sp. P-1104 | reverse complement strand
GATGTTTGGCGAGGGGTTAAGCACTGGCTCCCCATAGACCCAAGAATCCCCACGCCGTGATAGCTGGGGAGTGTCAAAGCCTTAACACGGAACGGGCCTTGGCGACAATCTCTTTGGGACGAAAAGGCTTCGTCATATAGTAATCAGCACCGACGGCGAAGCCTTCTTCTTTCTCTAGTTCCTGTCCTTTGGCGGTTAACATGATGATGTAAGTATCTGATTGTTGCCAATCTTTTTTGATAATATTGCAGACTTCTAAGCCATTTTTTTTCGGCATCATCACATCCAAGAACACCAAATTTGGCTGTGCTTCTTGAATGACCTCTAGGGCTTCGAGTCCATTTTGAGCCGTTAGCAGTTCGACGCCCTCATCTTCTAAGTCTTCTAGGGCTTGTTCCAATAAAATCCTGATATTCGGTTCGTCGTCCACAATTAAAATTTTTAAACACATGGTAGAGCAGTGGGAAGTGAGTTGTTATCAGAGTTTCCTGATGAGTTAGGCTAACTATAACAGGTCGAAAAGCAATCGGCTAGACGGGTGTTCCTGGCCGCGACTTCATCCATAAATTATCTTTATGAAAAAGTTAGCCCTATCCGAGACTGAAGATTTACAGTGATTTTGGGTCATCCTCAATATCACCAAGTAAGACAAATACGAGATGTTCCAAACCCTTCTCAAAGCGTAAGGCTTGCACGACTTCATGTTGTTGCAGAAATTCCGAGTCAATGGCAATGATATCCGGTTGAATCTCCATCGCTTGGTCGAGGCATTCCCGTTCATTGGAGGCTTCCGAGACTGTATAGCCCTGACTGGTGAGAAGTTCAGAAATCACCTTTAAGCTGGAGGTATCATCATCGACAACCAACACCTTTTTATGTGATGAGCCTTGAGACAGCAGGGAGCCGACTTCCTGCAAAAATCCCTGTCGATCAATGGGTTTCTTGAGATAGCGATCGACTCCGGCTCGATAGCCTCGTTCGCGATCTTCGACGATCGACAGGACTAAAATAGGAATCCCCATGGTTTGGGGTTCATTTTTGAGGACTGCGGCTACATCGAAGCCGTCGATATAGGGCATCATCACATCGAGAACAATTAAATCAGGACGCGATCGCTTCACCTCCATAATCGCTTCTACCCCATCTTTGGCTTGGCGGACGTGATAGCCTTGAGCCTCTAAGGATTGGCGTAAGAGTTCCCGCACATGTTCATCGTCATCGACCACTAAGATGGTTTTGCCTAAGTTTGACCGACGTTGAGCCGAGGTGGATTCCTCCGTTGTCGCTACATGATCTTCAAGTTGCTGCATGAGGGGAACTAAGCCTAACTGACGTGCGACTTCGGGAGTTTGACCTATATTGGAGAATTGTCCATCAGCCGTCTCAATCGGTAAGGTGAAGATAAAACAACTTCCTTGGCCCATTTGACTGTCCGCCCAAATTTGGCCGCCGTGATGTTCCAGGATCTGTTTACAGATGGGGAGGCCTAACCCGGTCCCTTTGGGTTTATCGGTGAGGGTTTCCCCGACTTGTTTAAATTTATCAAACACCTTGGGCAAGTCTTCTGGAGCGATACCAATCCCGGTATCTTCTACCTCAATGCGAATCTGGGAGTTTTCGTAGCGGGCCCGACAGGTGATGTCTCCCGTCTCGGTGAATTTGACGGCGTTGGAGAGTAAGTTGATCACCACTTGGATGAGGCGATCGCCATCCCCTAAGACGGGAGGAAGGGTTTCAGGAAAATCGGTAATCAGGGTTAACCCCTCCCGTTCAAAGAGGGAGGAACTAGCGGAGATGGAGCGTTCCAAGACGTCCAACATCGAGACAGGTTCTTGATCCCACTCGACTTTACCCGATTCCATTTTGGCGATATCCAAGACATCGTTAATGAGGGTGGTGAGTCGTTCGGCTTCGGAGATGATGATATTGAGGTTCTGACGCACTCGCTCCTGATGACGGCGGGCCTTGCGATCGCCCTCTGGGAGCAGGGGAAAGACTTTGTCCTCTAATTTCTCCAAGACAATTGAGGCAAATCCCAACACCGAGGTCAGAGGGGTTCGCAATTCATGGGAGACGGTGGCGATGAAGTCGGTTTTCATGCGATCGACTTCTTTTTCTAGGGTGACATCACGAATTAGGATGACCGAGCCGATATCATTAGGCTGCGGTTGACCTGGAATCGACTCTAAGACTCTTGTGGCCAAGGCTTGACCGATACGGTTTCCGGGTAACTGGAGTTCTGCGGTGGCGGCTTGGTGGCTTGGGGTGGCTTGCAGTTGTCGTAGGAGTTGGCCCACATCTGTTAAGCCTAGTTCCTCACAGGTGCAACCCAAGATATCCCCCCGTTTGAGATGGAACATCCGCCGCAAGACGGGGTTAAAGCGAGTAATGCGTCCTGTGGTATCCGTCACCAGGAGGCCGTCGGCTAGGTTATCTAAAATGGCATTGAGGTCTCCGAGGGCCTGTTTTAAGGCTTCTTCAGCCTGTTTGCGTTCTGTGATGTTCATCCCGGCTCCCCGGTAGCCTAGGAGATGGCCCTGTTCATCGAGTCGCGGGATTCCCGTGGCGTCAATCCAGACGACCTGGCCTTGCTCGGTGACACTGCGATATTCAAATTGAAATGGCTCTTGACGTTCAACTCTGGCGGCGAAGGCGTCACGCAGCCAATTGAGATCTTTCTCGTAGATTAATTCAAAGGCATTACGGCCGAGGAGATCCTGGCTGCGATATCCTAACACTTCCAGCGATCGCTCACTGATATAGGTATAGTATCCTTCCAGATTAGTTTCCCAGAGATATTCCCCTACGGCTTCCGAGACATCACGAAATCGCTGTTCACTTTCGAGCAAGGACTGTTCCGCTGCTCGGCGATCGCGGATATCCCGGGCGATCGACGCTAATCCCATTGGCTCTTTTGTCTCTGGAGCGTAGGTAACAAACAGATTATAGTCAAAGGGAATTGGCTCATTTGTCAGCATATGACGGAAATTGACTTCCCCTCGCCAAGTTCCAGTCTGTTGAACGATAGCAAAGATGTTCTCTTGCATCCATTGCCAGTCTTCAGATAAGAAAAAGTCCTCAAAGGTACAATCGCTCAATTTAGGTTTAACAATATCCCCTGTCATTGAGGAACTTTCCTCTGGCGCCAGGCCCACCAAGCGTCGTCCGGCTGGGTTGACATATTCAGGAGTACCGTCAAAGGTGCCAATGCCAATAAAATCACTGCTATTCTCAATAATTGCGGCCAGGGCCTGTAACTCCCGCTCAGATGCCTTGCGCTCCGTGATATCGTTAATCCAGCCAAACCAGATAATTGAGCCATCCGTCTGATATTCCGGCTGCGATCGCCCTTCAATCCATCGCAGCTTGCCCGAGGCTGTCCTCATGCGCCCCTCCCAAAGCCAAGCATTACCCGTTTCTGCCGATTCTTGGATGGAGGTTTGCAGTCTATCGAGATCGTCGGGGTGAGTTAACTGAACGATAATCGACACATCATCGTCAAGGACTCGACTAGACATCTCAAAAAAGGCTTCTGCACTGGGAGACAGATAGGGGAAACTAAACTCCCCGTTGACATCTCGTCGAAATTGATAGAGGGCCCCCGGTGCATTTTCAGCAATTTTTTGCAGTTGCTGCCGGTTTTGCTCTTGCTGAGTCTTGAACAGTTCTGTATGTTGAATCGCCATATCTAAATGGGACGCTACCTCACGGACAAATTCAAGATCTTGCCGACTCCACATCCGGGGCTGAGAACATTGGTGAACACAAAGTAATCCCCAGAGTTGGTTTTGTTTAATTAAGGGGACGACCAGGTTCGCACGAACTTGGAAACGTTTGAGAATATTTCGGTGACAGTCACTAATTGGCGCTGTTTCAATATCCGCAACGGCGTAGATTTTCCCTTGACAATAGAGCTGGGAATAATTTTCACCAAAGCAGTGATCTGTGACCTGTTGAGCCAAGGCTGACTCATAATTAGATGTTACTTCTTCGGCAATAAATATCCCTGTTTGATGCTGAGTATCCGTTGAAAATTCAAAAACCGCAACCCGATCTACGTCCAACAGGTGGCGAACTTCCTCAACTGTGGATTGAAAAATTGTTTCTAAGTCTAGGGTTGCCCGAATATGACGAATGACATTAGACAGGGCGGTTTGCTTGGCTAAAAAATTCTCTTCTAAATCGGCAATTTCCTGACGAAGCCTTGCAATTTCTTGGGCTGAATCTTCTAAAGAATGGGACATAGGGTCTAACGTTCTTCGGTGTAGTAACAAACAATACAAATTTTAATGTAGGGGTGAACCCTGGTCACTGAGCGATAGCCGAGGTGGTGGTGGTCGCCCTAGTTTGTGGTCGCCCTGGTTTGTGGTTTCCCTTAACTCGGGGGTGGAGATTCAATAAAGGGGGAGTTTATTAAAACGCGGTAAAGCTTTAGCAGTATGGGAATTGAGGTGAACATTTCATAAATATCATCTGCGGTCATATCCTGTAGGTTGGGATTTTCTAAGGCTAATCGCTCTATGAGTTTCTGACAGTCATCTAAAACCATGGTTGTATCGGAGTTTGGGTGATTGAGGTCGCTTGGCCCTGTGGCTGACAACGACTCAACTTCAGGATGAGAGGCTGGCGGAGGCTCACCGAGATCTGGACGTAGAGGAATCCAGATACTAAATAGGGTTCCGCCGCCGGGACTGGAGTCACACTGTAGTCGTCCATGATGTTTATCTACAACAATCTGGCGACTGATGGCTAAGCCTAATCCCGTTCCTTTCCCTAAGGCTTTGGTGGTAAAAAAGGGATCATAAATTTGCGATCGCACTTCATCACGCATCCCCGGTCCATTATCGGCAATGTCGATAACGGCCCAGCGGTTCTCGACTAATTTGGTCCGCAGCCAAAGGGTGGGATGCTCAATGTTAGCCTCTTCCATCGCATCAATGGCGTTGGCGACTGTATTAATAAAAACCTGATTCAGTTGTCCAGCGTAACATTCAATTTCTGGTAAGTCCTGATAGTCGCAGTTGATTTGAACTTCTGGGCGATCGCCTTTGGCTTTGATGCGATGATTGAGGATAAGCAGGGTACTGTCGAGGCCAACGTGGAGATCTGCGAGTTGGGGGCGATCGCGATCGATCCGAGAAAAGTTCTTGAGTGAGCGAACAATCTCCTGAATCCGCTCAATCCCCATTTTCATGGAGCGAATTAGCTTGGGTAAGTCTTTCTGAATAAACCCGAGGTCAATTTCCTGAATCAGATCTTCAATGTCAGGCTGGCCCTGAGGATAACATTGACCGTAGAGGCTAATCAGCTCTAATAAATCCTGGGTATAGTTCTGAGCGTGGTCTAAATTTCCGTTGATGAAATTGACAGGATTATTGATTTCATGGGCAATTCCGGCGACCATCTGCCCTAGGCTGGACATTTTCTCGCTCTGGACTAAATGAGCTTGGGCCTGTTGCAATTCTTCTAGGGTATCTTGCAATTGCTGAGCCTGTTTCTGGGCGCTGAGAGCGGTACGACGACTTTGTTGATAGAGTAGGGCCTTATCGATGGCGATCGCCGTTTGTACGGAAAACAGGGTCAGCAGTTTCAGATGTTCGGCGTTATAGACAGTTCCCTGGTTATGAACCACCGCCATCAAGCCGATAATGCGTGATTGAACATGAAGTGGAACACAAAGCAGGGAGGAAATAGGCTGATCCATCGCCCTTGAGCGGCGATCTCGGGCCACGTCGTTAACAATTTCCCCTTGTCCTCCGGCCAGAACGGCTCCTAAAATCGTTTTGTCTAAGGCTAAGGGATTCGACCAGGGTAGAGCAATTCCCAGTTGAGATAACAGGCGCAATTGCTTATCATCTTCATCCAACAGCCAAATTGCAGAACCACTTGAGGGTAAGGTGTTTTCAACTTCCCGCAACACCAGTTGTGCGAGTTGATTTAAATCCAGACTAGCGGTAACTTGGGTTGAGATTTCATAAAATAAGTCGATCTCCTGATAGCGTTCTAGGAGTTCCTGAGCCAGAGAGGTTTTCTCACTCTGTTGACGAGCCAAACAGGTCACGACCTGATGCAAAACGCTGCAATCATTGTCACTATGAAGCCAGCCGAGGGTTTGGCCATTGACATCAATGGTCTGAGACCTTAGGGATACGCTCCTCTCAATAGGAGCGGTTTTATTGCCATTTTTATTGACATTTAATAGTATTTGTGATAGCCAGCCTTCATCATTTTTAGACGCGGTGGTAAAGACGATTTTTCCACGAGTGTCTTCGATGGCAACTTCGATCCGTAACTGGTGGCTAAGTTGGTGAACAGTTGTCTTAATATCTGCTTGACTAAAGAGTTTTTGGAGAAGCGATCGGCTCATGGAAATGGTTTAATGATGGAGTCGAAGGGAGGTCGGGGCATAAATCCTCCCATCATGATAAACCCCTTCTTGGGGGATGGGGGCCATTCGTAAACTTTGGGTGAAACTCGTAACAGAATGTGATACAACTTGACGGGGTACTACAAGGTTTTCGACCATGACTCGCGCCGTTGCCCAAGACCGCTACATTGCCCAGGATGTGGGACTGATCGCTGATTTTGATGGACCGATCGCTGATGTGTCAGAACGGTATTACCGGGTCTATCATGAATGTTTAGATCGGATGCAGGACGAGGATACCCCGATTCAACGCCTCTCCAAGTCTGAGTTTTGGGGACTTAAACGCGCTCGGGTTCCTGAACAGGAGATTGGCAAACGTTCTGGCTTAAATCCTGAGCAAGCGCGAAAATTTGCCAAGTTGCGCCGTCAGTTGGTGCATAGTCAGCCTTATCTTAAGTATGATCAGTTGATTCCCGGGGCGATCGCCGCCTTAGACCGGGCCCAGGAGGCGGGAATTGAACTAACGCTAATGACGATGCGTCGGGAACGCGAGTTAGCAGAGGCGTTGTCTCGCTTCGATGTGGGGCGCTTTTTCCCCGACGAACGTCGTTATTGTATGGGAGATGATGATGTCAAAACGGCTGATACTCGGGATAAACCCCGCCTAATGGCCCGAGCCATGACGGAACTTCCTCAATATGAGCGGTTATGGATGGTGGGGGACACAGAAGCTGATGCGATCGCCGCCAACAGTCAAGGGATTCAGTTTATCGGCGTACTGTCCGGGATTCGCGATCGCCCCTCTCTACAAGCACATCACCCCTATAAAATTGTTAACACTCTCAGCGATGCTGTGGATGTTCTCCTAGATACCCTCAGTGTTAATGGCTAATCTTGGCGGCTAAGACTACACAAAACATAGGGGCGAAATGTCTTTCGCCCCGACTCAGTCCTGGCCCGAGTGATTCCGATGCCCAAATCACCCTAGAGTGAGACTAGCGTAGATAGCTAGAGGTGAGCCAGAGAAGAAAGAAGGTAAGCCAGGCGGCGATAATCTGTGGCTGAAGTTGTGACCCAAGCAGGGTCGCTAACTGGCCGCCGATGAGAATCCCGACAATGACGCCAATCAGGGTAAACAAGACAGCACGGCCGAACCGCTTTTCTTTACGGTTGAGGAAATATAGACTTGCACCCGCTCCCAAGGCCAAGCAAATGGGGACATATGCAACATCAATGGCACTAAAAACACTGAGCGCGGCAAACACACCCGCCGGGAGCAGGATATCACTCTGACTGGGGGTATCAATGGCCCCTTGCAACCACTCCGGCATTCGGTTCGATGGTGCTTCAGGTAGGCTTTTTGGCGGTGGGGACATGACTCGCTCGGGAAAGCGGATGCCCTCGGGAACCTTGATTTTGCCTTCCTGGCGTAATCGCAACCGATCCATTAGGACGGCATCGTAAGCCATTTCGATGCGCTCGACAGCCTGGCGATCGTCATTGAGATCGATCAGCCGGCTACGTGCTGCTTGAATTTCGTCGAACGAAGCGTCTTCAGTGACTCCGAGCTGCTCATAAGGACTCTGGTCGCTCATTGCCCAAATTATTAAAACGTGTCTATCTCCTTTATAGCTTAGCTTGACTCTTGCGGTTTCGACATACCTTGGCCAAAGTTTCTTGCGGCAGTGGCCCTGTTCCCGGCTAGCTGCGACTGGGGCCATCTCCCCCCAATCTCCCCCCCTGGGAACGGTTCAGCGTTTAGCTGAGGGATCAATCCGGGCAGATTTTGCCGGAAATTCCTCTGAGTCTATTGTTGCTCCCAGCAAGGTTTAGTACAATGTACTGAACTAACGATCAACCTATGCCTACGGTCTTGTAGGCTCGGCGATCGCGTCACGTTGCCGAGGTCGTCTCTGGTTCCTGCGGACGAATGCAAGACTGACTCTCCTGTTCACTGCACGCTACGCTTCAAGCTCATGGCCCGAACCAAACCCCCCTCCAATAAAGTGTTAACCATTCGTCTCCCCATGGGAGAACTTGAACGTCTTGAGGAGTATTGCCTTAAACGGGGTAAAACCAAAACCGATGTGTTGCGGGAGATGATTCGTAAATTGCGGGTTTAGAGGCTTGACAAAATAAACAAACTATGGTGTTTGATTAGCCTGGGGACTCATCGGGCGGTTCCAGGGCCGCGAGAATGGCTTTGGGTTGTAACTTGTCTTTGAACCAGACAATGGGGACCGAGACATCCTGGAGATTCACCCCAGCTTTAGCCAAGTTTAACCGTTCGGATACGGCTAACAGGAGGGGGCGATCGCTCCCCTGGCGGACTTGGGAAAACTTCTTACGCAGATAGTCCGGTCGCCAATAGCCGACAATTTCCAAGAGTATCTCACGGCCATCAGGGTGGATGAGGCGGAAATCGGGAACCATGACACTTCCGGGGATGGGGATTAGGTCCACCTCTCGCTCCAATTCCCAGGGAGTGTTTAGCTTGGCCCAACGCTCGGCGAAGGATTGTTCCAACATCGAATCATAAGCTTTCCCCGGGGGGTAGTGACTCACCAGGCCGCAGTCAGAATCGAGGCTAAACTGACCTTGCAGCCTGCGGCCACTGCGAGGATCTCGCTGTTGTAGGGTCGCCTTGAGACTCCAGCGGCTGACATGAAGTAGGGCCGGGAGAAGTTTGGCGATGGCTAAGCCGTAGCGGGTACTGGGTTTAAATAAACTGGTGGGGCCATCAATGGTGATGGTAAAACCACAATCGGCATCTCCTTCGATATAAAACATCAAACTAAAGAGTTTGAGATAGCGAAATAGCAGTTTATATTGACCGGGGACATTGCGATGGGCCTGAATGGTGATATCACTGGCGCGATAAAAGATCCCTTGCACTTGGGAGAGATTATAGTGATGTAACAGAGCCTCAGGGTCTGGAGCGTTAAATTCCGTCAGACGGCGGTTTTCCTGTAAATCTGCATAGAGTCCCTCAATAACGGCGGTGAGGGAAATCTCTCGTTCGAGTTCTTGGCTGAGTTCTTGGGCCAAGAGTTCTAAGGTTTTCAGGGTATTTTCCGGTTTTGGAATTCGTTGTGCAGCGGCGGTAAAGACGCGCGATCGCAACTCCAGCGGATCTAAAGGACTGACAATCTCAAAGGTACAGTAACGCCCTTTGAGCAAATGGGCCAATCCCCGCCGCAATCGATAATCCGGGCGATCGCCTTCAAACTCCTTGAGACGGCGATCGAGATTTCCCTGAGTATCATCACGAGACTCCTCAAATAGGGCGATCGCCGCCGCCGCTAATTTAAGATGAGAGGTATCAAGGGGAAGTCGTTTAGGAATCAGCGTCTCACCCTGGCGACGATGACTGAGTAAATCACTCGGTAACATAAGCAAAATCCCTAAACAAACTGGAACACACCCGTTTTAGCTTAGCGGGAGGATTGCTTATCGTGAATGTTGATACCCTGAGCGTCTCTTGCCTCATCTGCCAATGTTCGGTTCTGGAGTCTTTACCCATGTCTGGTTTGCGATCGCTGTTACTCTTCAGCCTAAACCTGTCCCTGCTGCTTCTCATCACAGACGGGTTGCTATTATCCCAGTCTTTGGCCTTGGCCGAGGGGCTAGACATGGCGCAAATAGATATCGCGCAAATGCAACCCCAGCAACAGCGACAACAGCAGCGACGACAACGATTGCGAGAAGGGAACGAACGCCTCGGAAATCAGGACTACGAAGGGGCCGAGGCGATTTTTCGCGAACTCCTAGAACAGTATCCCCAAGATTCTCTGCTGCGGTATAAATTGGGAGATGCCCTCTCGGCTCAATATCGCTACGAAGAAGCCAGCGAAGCCTATCAGGAGGCCATTCGCCTCAATCGAGATCACGCTCTGGCCTATAATGCCCTGGCCAATCTGCGGGCCCGACAGGGACGACTCGAAGAAGCGGTGTCTCTGTATGAACGGGCCCTAGAGATTAATCAGAGTTATGTCGAGGCCCTGCGGAATTTGGGGCAAGTCTTGGCCCAACTGGAGCGATTTGGCGCTGCCTCTGAGGCGTTATCTCAGGCCTTAGACTTGTTAATTGAGCGCAATGAAATCTGGAAAGCCTTAGAAGTTGCTAAACTTTTGGAACAGGTCAACGAACGTCGTGGACTGGTCTAAGTGAGTATTGAGCAACCGTGAGAATTCCTCTTCAGCAACCCCGGAATTGGTCCGGCCTCCTCTGGTGGGGCCTACTAACATCCTTGATTATTGTGGCTTCGGCGTTGATGGGGGCGATCGCGGCCTTAATCGTTCCCACCTCTCCCCTAGTGCAGCCTAGTCGCCGTGAGAACCGGCAACAGGGACAGTTTGGCTATGAACTGACTCGTCCGGTGAACCTGATGGTGTTGGGAGTTGATCGAGATCCTGAGTTAGCCGACGATTCCCCGGACTTGTTGGAAGGACGCAGTGACACCATTTTGGCGGTACGCTTCGATACCTATGCCAATCAGGTGAATGTCCTCTCGGTTCCTCGGGATACGGAAGTCAATTTAGGGGAGTTTGGCTGGGGGAAACTGAATGAAGCCAATTATCTCGGTGGCGTGGCGTTGATGCAGTCCAGTTTGGAGGCTGTGCTGACGGATGTGGAGTTTGATCGCTATTTCCGGGTCAATACTCAGGGATTGGTGGAGTTGGTGGATTTAGTGGGTGGGGTGGATGTCTTGGTTCCTTTTCCCATGTCTTATCGCGATCGCACTCAGGAATTGACCATTGAACTGGCAGCGGGTTGGCAACGATTGACGGGAGAACAGGCCCAGCAGTTTAGCCGCTATCGTCAAGGGCCCTATGGGGATATTGGCCGGGTGCAACGACAGCAGATGTTGTTACAGGCGTTGCGCGATCGCCTTGTGAGTCCCACTGTATTAACCCGCATCCCGGCCATCATCCGTATTTTGCAAACTCATGTGGATACCAATCTTACGGTGAATGAGATGTTGGCCTTGGCCAGTTTTGCCCTGGAGATTGATCACGATAATTTGCGTATGGCGTTACTTCCAGGGGAGTTTAGCAATCCTGACTCCCCCCTGAGTTATTGGAGGGTGGATGAGGCGGCCGGCGATCGCCTGGTGGGGCAATTTTTCCAGACTTCTCAGGAGTCGGGGTTTATTGATGAGTGGGGCAATCAAACCGCCTTTGGCCGTACGGACAGCCAAGCGTCGGGGAGTTCCACGGACAATTCTCCCCTGTTAGAACAACCCCGCATCACCATCCAAAATGCCACCCAGGACTCACTCGCGGTGGAACGGCTGGCGGCCTATCTGGAGGAGTTGGGCTATGAGGATATCTATGTGGGCCAGGATTGGGATAAGGTGCAGCGCCACAGTACTATTATTGTCCAACGGGGGGATTATGAGGCTGGGGAACGGCTGCGATCGGCGTTAGGTTTTGGTCGCCTTGAGGCGCTGTCCACGGGTGATATTGGTTCTGATCTGACGATTCGTATTGGTTTGGATGTGGATCGGTTGTTTCGCGCTCAGGGGGGGGAGGGGGAACCAGAGTAGGGGCAATCCCTGGTGGTTGCCCGAGGACACAGAGGAGAAGAGGAGGGGGGATGATGGGGGAGAGTTGGGGATTACGGGTTTTGTAGGGGTGAATCCGGATTAAATGCTGGGTTTCTTGAAAAGAGAGTTAGGTTGTTCCGGGCCCTAATTCCTATGCGTTCTCAAGATTCTCAATCATCTGATGCGGCTAATAATGCGGCTAACAGCGGTTCCTCGGGACATAACCCTGCCAATACCGATCGCCGTTTGGGGGAAATTGAGCAACAA
>SMDP01000133.1 GCA_012911965.1 Geitlerinema sp. P-1104 | reverse complement strand
GCTTGCAGCTCTGGGAACTGGAGGTCGCGATTTCTGAATGAGTCGATGGACTGGGCCAGTTCTGCATCGGAGAGGACTGTGTTGCCCTGGAATTGGAAGCCTTGGACTTGGAAGGCTCGGTTTGGGGAGGAGGTCCCGGGGCGATCGCTTTTCTCACTCTGGAGTGCTTGCGACTGGGGGGAACAGTTGTCCGGTGCGGCGGGAGGGCGATAGTTAGACCCTGTTCCGGGAGCGGTTAAGACCAGTTCTCCTTCAGCGTTGACGTGCCAGGTTTGGGCTTGGCGAATCTGTGCTGGAGTGTGGGGGAGGGTTTCGGTGCTGTCGTCTCGGACTTGGGGGTCATTGAGGGGGTCGAGTCGTAGGTCTTCCCAGCCGGTGGTTCCGGTGAAGGGGTCGTTGGGGCCGGGGGGAAGGCCACTGCTGCCGGTTTGCACAAATTCCGTTTCGCTGCCTTGGATGCAGGGGTTTTGGTCGACGGCGGCGTTGACGGGTCGGTCTTCGAGTTCGATGAGGGCGCTGACAGGGTCGACTTCTGGGGTGTTGATTTCCACGATGCCACTGAAGTCGGGTCCTAATGCTGAGGTAGCTGTAATATCGCTGTTGGGGGTGCTTTCTTCGCGAAATTCCGTCCCAAAGAGTCCTTGGGTGTTGAGAACCACCCGACCGGCAAAGTCCTCTTGAGCGTTGGCATTGATATTGCTGTTTTCTAGGGCGGTCAGGGTTGCGGTATCGATTTCAATGTTGCCCCCAGTTGCGCTTCCCACGGCATTGGTGGTGACTTGACTGTTGTTTAGCAGCCGAAAGTCGTTAGCAGTGATGATGATATTGCCAGATTCCCCTGAGGTGGTTTCGGCGGTGAGGCGACCGTTATTTAGGAAGAGGTCTCGGACTTGGATGGTTAAGTTTCCGGCACTACCGGGGTTAAGATTGCCCTCCCTATCGGGTGAGATGCCATCCACATTCACTTCTGCACCATCTCGGATGGTTAAGCGATCGCCAGAAACGTTTAAGTTTCCCGCATTGCCTGCGCCTTCCGTGCGGACCGTGAAGCGGCTGGGTCTGCCATCGGGCAGTCTACCGCGCAGGTCAATGTCATCAGCTGTGATGGTTAGGTCGCCAGCATCTCCGGGGCCTCGGGTTGCGGCGGTGATTTGCCCCCCATCTTGAACCCGAATCTGTTGACTGTTGACGGTTAACTCTCCTGCGTTTGACTCTCCTAGGGTAACGGCTGTAATGCCGCTGAGAGCGGTCATACTTTCGGGAGTGTTGCGACTCCCCTGAACTTCTAGAAGTTCGGTGTTGAGGGTGATACGACCTCCTGGCCCTCCGCCAGCCGTTGCGGCAGAAATTTGTCCTCCTTCTAAGATTCTGATTTGTGATGTTTGGATATCAATGTTACCCCCAGTCCCTGTTGCTAGTATCACTTCGCTTCCTGTTGGAGAAAGCAAACCCTCAACTTGGGAGACAATTCCACTACTGTCTTCCTCTATTCCACCGCTAACTTCAACCAATTCACGGGCGCGAATAAAGATATTCCCAGCATCTCCACGACCAATTGTTGACGCAGAAACTTGTCCCCCACGTAAAACTCTTAATTGCCCAATATCAAAGCTTAAATTACCTCCTGAAAAATCGCCTGACAAGGTATCTGCTGTGATTATGGCTCCATCAGAGACAATCACGCGGTCAGCATTCACATTGAGATCCCCGCCGGGAGCTAAACCTTCAGTTGTGCTTGCTAGAAAACTTGGAGGAAATCCATTAAGACCGGTGCCGCTCAGTTCTAATTCATTAACGATCTGAAGGTTTAAATTACCGCTTAACCCAGGACTGAAGGATGCAGATGAGATTTGCGCCCCATTACGAATAGATAGTTGCCCAGCCACAAGGTTCACGTCACCACTGCTTCCAAGTCCCTGAGTTTGCGTAAGGATGCTACTGGGAGCTGGACCTCTCATATCAAAGTCAAGTCCCACTAATTCAATCGTGTCTCTGACATTGACGTTAATGTTCCCCCCTGGCTGATTTCCTTCTGTTAGGGAGAGAATGGTGGAACCATCTTGAATGCTCAGACGTTGCGATCGCAGCTCAATACTCCCCCCTCCCGGGCCACTTACATCGACAGAAGCGCGTTGTCGCAAATCTAGGGAACGAAAGTTGTCAACACCGCTATAGTTAGGTCGAAAAAGATTTTCTAGGCTCACCTGAGTGTTACCCCCCACACTCCCCAGGTGGATAGTTCCCTGTTCAGCGGTCAGATTACCCCCATTCAATGAAATATCCCCACCCAAAAGGGTTAGGAACTGACCGGATTCTACTTGTAACCCTCCAGCGGGCGATCGTTGTAACCGGCCCGTTCCGGGTTCCGGGGCAAAGTTATGACCCGAACCACGAACCTCAATCTGACCGGGGTTGGCTCCAAACTGTAATCCTACGGGAGTCGTAACTGTTAGGAGCGGCAAGTTAGTGGAGGTTGGGGGTTGACCAAAACTTGCCCCATCGGCAAATTCAAACTGCTCTGCTGTTGTGGCGAAAAATGAACCACCAATGTCCAACTGAGCACTGGAACCAAAGACGATGCCATTGGGGTTGAGGAAAAATAAATTGACCCCGTCAGCGCCAATGAGTCCATCGATACTAGAAATCCCCTCCCCAGTCACCCGACTAAAAATTGTCTCAATACCGGGATTGTGGCGGAACCAGGCTTCATTCCCGGTAGGTACAGAAAATTCCTCAAAACTGTGGAAGAGATTGCGATCAACTTCGGTTCCCCCCTGGATCGTGAACTGGCTGTCCTCAAGGGTGACGCTGGAAGGGGTTGGGAGAGTTGAATCTGGGACAATTTGAGCCAATGATGGCAAGGGACAGACCATCACAGCAATGGGTAGCCCCCAAATAGCTGATCTCCAATGATTCATGTTGACTCTCCCAAGGATGTCTGAAGTTAATAACCTTTCAAATATTTAACGACGCTGAGTTGCCATCCGGCAAGTCCGTCGTCGTTTGAGGGCAGACCCTCCGAAAATGATACCGATGAGGATGAGACTCAGTGTTGAAGTTGGCTCAGGGATATCTTGCGACTGCTGAGTTTCAGGAAACTCAGTCTCCACCGGTACTTCGACGACTGACTCATTGGTATTTGGGAGTTCAAATGTCAGGATATCTTCAAATTCCACTTTGGCTCCAGTAATCTGATTCACCTCATAATCAGAATTGATGAGGCTAGTTAACAGAGGAATGTCACTTGTGGGGTTTGCATTTTCTGACTGCAAATAGATTGAGTCAAAAGACAGGAATGGATTGGGATCTAGGTTGGGGATGAGGAGATAATAAAACTCGTCAGGATCAGAGTAAGAGGTGAAGCGGACAAAGTTGATCGCGCTCAAATTCTCCGTCATAAGAGGTCCTCCATCACTCAACTCATAGTCTTCCCACCAGTAAAAGGTACTGGCACGATGGTAGTAGGGCATCCACCAGAGGAAGGGAAGGTTCAAGGCTTCACTAGACCCATCCTGAGGGGTGACTTGAATGTAACCGCTCGTGCCGGGGCTAAATACCAGTCCGCCGGTATCTTGATAGTTTTGTTGTTGCGCTGACCAAAATGGCATGACCTTTACCTCTATTGTGACGAATGAAATTGGAGAAATACGGACTGTTTTTGGTAAATTAAATTAGATGGCTCTAATTCCTTCAATACCGTTGGCAGTATTATGGGAATTTTTGGAATTCTAGAAACATTGACGGTATCATGACTTGATTTCCCCAATCACTAATTCATCTAAACCAATCCGTTCTGTTTTTCCTGGCTTATGGATAGTCACCGCATTGAAGGGTGTTTCCGCATCTTTGACCCCCAAGAAGACGACTGAACCGGAAAAGTTGATATAGTCGGCTTCAATAGGAATTACGATATTTTTTGTCGTTCCATCTTCCCGGTGCAGTGTCATTGAGAACGGACTTCCCTCAGCATCCGTGATATTCATGCCAAAGGCTGACTGAGGTTCACTGAATTCAATTGTAAACTCAGTATCATTACGACTCATTAGATAGTTTTTGCCAGAGGTTGGGAACATGCCCCCATTAGTTCCTTCAAGCAGGGTTTCCATCATTAAGTCACCGTTGTAGGACAAAGTTGCGGCCGTTTCTCCAAAGTTTAAAACTTGAGGACGGCTATGATTTTCAAATTCTTCAAAATCGACCGTTTGAAGATTGACCAGATCTGCTAGAAACTTCGCGCGAGCTTGATTCGTTTTCGGGTAATCCTCCATGCGGATGTTATTCCCTTCTGTATGGAGGTCTTCCGCAAAGTATATTTCAGTCGATGAAGTGAAATCGTTAACTGTACTTTCTAGTTCAAAAATTTGACCGAATACATTATAACCAGGACTATCTTGACCATCGGACTGCCAAATCACGACAAAACGTTCATCTGATAATCCTGTCACTGAAGAAAATCGCTGATTCCCATCAGTATAAGTATTAACTTGAAACTCGGAACCAATAGCATTACCATTACTATCGTAACGTTGACCGAAGACACCATAACCAGAACCATCTTGACCATCAGAATTCCAAGTCATGACAAAGCCTCCATCGGGTAAGTCTGTCACTGATGGTCCTACCTGCCAATTATCGGTATAAGTATTGACTTGAAATTCAGAACCAACAGAATTGCCATTACTATCATAACGTTGACCGTAGATACTAACCCCAGAACCATCTTTCTCATAAGATTGCCAGGTCACGATAAAGCCTCCATCTGATAGTCCTGTCACTGATTGTCGCCACTGCGAGTTATCGGTATAAGTATTGACTTGGAATTCGGATCCGACAGCATTGCCATTACTGTCGTAACGTTGACTGTAGATCCCATCTCCAGAACCATCTTGATGCTGAGAAGTCCAAGTCACAACAAAGCCTCCGTCTGATAAGTCTGCCACTGATGGTCCTCGCTGCCAGTCATCAGTATAAGTGTTGACTGGAAATTCAGAACCGATAGGACTTCCATTACTGTCGTAACGTTGACCGTAGATATTACCCCTTGGCCCATCTGGATCATAACTTTCCCAAGTTACGACAAAGCCCCCATCTGATAATCCAGTTACTGACGGTGTAACCTGAATATTATAAGCATAATTATTAATAACTTGAAATTCGGAACCGACAGCACTGCCATTGCTATCGTAGCGTTGACCGTAAATACCACCTTCAGAACCAGAAGCTTCCCAAGTTACAACAAAGCCTCCATCTGATAAATCGGTAACTGATGGTAGTGACTGATTGTTATCGGTATAAGTATTAACTTGAAATTCGGAACCGACAGCACTGCCATTGCTATCGTAGCGTTGACCGTAGATACCACCTTCAGAACCGTCCTGACCATCAGATGCCCAAGTCGCAACAAAGCCTCCATCTGATAATCCTGTCACTGACGGTAGCCATTGAAAACCATCGGAATAAGTGTTAACTTGAAACTCGTCACCAATTTTGAAAACTGATTCCTCTATCGTGGCGCTAGCTTCAATAGTGAAACTCTGTTCAGAGGTAAAGTCTGACGTTTCAAAACCACTATCCACCGTCTGAACGCTCCAATAATATGTACCGGGTTCAAGATCCCCCAACGTCCAATTGGTGTTTCCAGCGACATTACCGATTGCTCCATCCTCACGAGTGTCATCGAGAATATCAGAGCCACCCGGCGTTGTTCCGACTCGTAAGTTATAAGTTAAATCGGATTGCGGCGTTTCCTCGTCGGTGGCGGCATCCCAACTCAATGTCGCAGTATCCTCACTGATTTCGGCGTTTAAATTGGCTGGAGTTGTGGGGGCAGTGTTAGATGCTATCCCCTCTATTCCAAAAATTTTAGCGTAAATATTAGAATGATGACGTGAATACCAAGTCACAACAAAGCGTCCGTCAGATAACCCAGTTACTGATGGTGAGTAGTACTGAGATCCATCTAGATAGGAATTGACTGAAAATTCAGAACCGACGGGATTACCATTGCTATCGTAACGTTGACCATAGACACTAATTCCAGAACCATTTTGTCCATCAGACATCCAAGTGACGACAAAGCCTCCATCAGATAAGTTCGTAACTGATGGTTGCCACTGGCTATTATCTGTATAGGTATTGACCTGAAATTCAGACCCAACGGGATTGCCATTGCTATCGTAACGTTGACCGTAGACACCATACTCAGAACCATCTTGACCATCAGACTGCCAAGTAACGACAAAACCTCCATCAGATAAGTTTGTGACTGATGGTGTCAACTGAGCATTATCGGTATAAGTATTAACTTGAAATTCGGAACCAACAGGATTGCCATTACTATTGTACCGTTGACCGTAGACACTGATCCCGGAACCATCTTGGAATCCAGAAGCCCAGGTTACGACAAAGCCTCCGTCGGCTAATCGTGTCACTGATGGATCCCACTTACCACCGTGAGTATAAGTATTAACTTGAAATTCGGAACCGACGGGATTGCCATCGCTATCGTAACGTTGACCGTGGATACCACGTCCAGAACCATCTGACTGCCAAGTCACAACAAAGCCTCCATCGGCTAAGCCAGTGACTGATGGGTGTAACTGACGGTTATCTGTATAGGTGTTGACTTGAAATTCAGCTCCAATAGGATTGCCGTTACTATCGTAACGTTGACCGTAGACAGACTTCTCAGAACCATCTTGACCCTGAGAATTCCAAGTGATGACAAAGCCTCCATCAGCCAAGCCAGTGACTGATGAATACCGCTGACGGTCATCTGTATAAGTATTAACTTGAAACTCAGACCCTAGGGGATTACCATCGCTATCGTAACGTTGACCGTAGACATTAGTTCCAGAACCATCTGTGGATGAAGAGCTCCAAGTAACGACAAAGCCTCCGTCAGGTAAGTCTGTGACTGATGAATACCTCTGATTTCCATCGGTATGAGTATTGACTCGAAACTCATCACCATACGGTTCTGTGTTAGAATTTTCCCCAAAGTAAGTCCGATTCCAGTGGTAGCTTTCGGGTAATTTAGTGGGATTTTTGGCAACCCAGAAATCTGTATGACCTGCATTTTCTCCCTCAAATGCCCCCCAGGTAAATCCGCTGATATAAATATTGCCATTGCGATCGCTCGTTATACCCCTAACAGTATCATCACGATCCGTTCCCAGGAAATGAGTTGACAGTACAGTGCCATTGGGATCTAATTTTGTGATGTACACATCATAATCATGACCCCCAGAGTGAGTCTCATCACCCCACAATTCTCGCGTCCGTCCAACCAAGTTAAGATTCCCGTCACCGTCAAGGACCAGACCTGACTCTATCTCATCTGCCTCGGTTCCCAACTGACGCAACCACACCAGACTCCCTTCAGTATTATATCGGGCCACAAAGGTATCAGATCCTCCTGAATGAGTTTGACCTGGAAATTCACCGTCGGTATAACCAGAAATATAGATGTTGTCATATTCATCAATCACTAATCCCATTCGATGGCTATTATACTTTCCAGGACTTTCTTCAACTTCTGTTTTCAGTTGCTCAGTCCAAATATAGTTCCCATGAGAATCATATTTAACGAGGAATACATCAGAACCACCACTATTTGAGTTTTGACCCAAGGAACCTTCTGTTCTTCCTAGGACATAGACATTTCCTTGACTGTCAAGTTTTATGTTGCGAGCACGATCAACACTTCCAGAATTGATTTCATTCCTCCATATCTCCCGACCCCCTGAATCATACTTAATTACTAAACCCTTTGATGAGTCATTTTCCCCTAAAATTTCCTTGAATCCTGCAACGTAAACATTTCCATATTTATCTGCTGTGAGGCTATGCAGAAACTCATGATGGTCGGCATCACCAATAAATTTCTTCCAAATTTTGTTGCCGTCACTATCCCACTTACTTAAGTGACCATCTCCTTTACCGGCTGTTCCTTCACCATCTGCATAGCCTACGGTGTAAATTGCACCATCATCTGCAACGATAACGTCGGTATAGTAATCAAAGCCAGTCGTTCCCATCTGACGAGTCCAGAGTTTATTCCCTTCTGCATCATACTTGGTCATAAATGGGTCACCAAAATCGGCATCTACCCCACCTGCATTGACATTGCCATCTAGGGAACCATTAGTAACACCTGCGACATAAACATTGCCATCAGTATCAACCGCAACACCATATCCTTGCTCCCTATAAGTTGACCCTAATTGACGAATCCAGGACTTGTCTGATATGGGTTCTTCAATCGGTTCCGTGCCATGAAGGGTTAAAGTCCAACCATCCCAGATTCCGTCCTGAGTATTCAAGCTTGATGAGTTTTCTCCCTCATCCGCAACCCGTAGCGTCCAAGTTCCCTCAGACGTTTCCCTCCAATGACGAACCGACGTAAACCACCAATCATCATGCTCATGGTTTCCAGTTGGTTTGTAGGGACTCGCCAACTTAGAGACTGTGCTTTTTTCCTCTCCCTCCGCCGTCGTATAAGTATGGACTAACTCCAGCGTCAAATTCTGAGGATTAGGATGATTCGCTCGGAAATCAATCTCCACCCATTCAACCGTTAAATCATCCTCAATCTCAATCGAAGAACTCACCCCCTCGGGGTCATTCCTGCGAATGCGACTATTTTTGATATGAGGTCGGTCGGTCACCGTCAGCGAGGTTTCCGGCTCCACGGCAACCCAACTCTTCGCCCCCGCCACGGCTGCATCAGCATCCACTAGGCCAAAACCATACTGATGACTATGGCGAATAGCATCCTCCGAGGAACCAGTCCAGTCCGCATTCTCATCATGGATTGCCTCTCGATTCGCTGTCTCAACCAAAATATGTTGAATATCACGCCAGGTCAGATTAGGATTTACCTCTAACATCAAAGCAACAACACCCGACACAATTGGAGCCGCCGCTGAAGTTCCCCCAAATTGATTCGTCCAATTTCCGGCACTGGTCCCCGCTTCACCTTGAATGTCAGTGGTGGCAATCCCCGGCGTATTCAGGAACACCGCCGCACTGGTGAGTGACCCATCCAAATTATTTTGATTGCGGTCTTTGACTTCAATTCTCCAAGTTCCACTAGCCTCTTGCTGGGTAAAGATATCCAAACTTTCCTCTGGACGAAACATTCCCTGGAAGAGAGCGCCATGATTAGGTAACTGCCGAGAAGATGTATCTGAGAAACTCACAACCCCATCTTTCTTGATGATTCCAGGCACTTGATAAGGCTGCTCAAAGGGAACATCACTAAATAATTTTGCCCGAGTTTCAGTCCTATCCTCTCCCACTCGAACCAAACTGACCTCTAAGTCATCATATTGTGTATGATTGATTCCCAACTGAATTTGCAAGTCATTGATAAGTTCAGTTGCAGACAATCCCTCAAACTGACCCAGCTCAATCAATAAGGGGGAGCCGTTGTCAGGAATAGTTTGACTGCTTCCTTCATAAAAAAGTCCGTGAGTATTCCCCGACGGTGCTGATAAGAACAATGGTGCACCAGGGGTACTATAAATCGCACGATTCCCCACATGATCTACAGCACCCACCGCCAGAGTATAGCGAGAGTTTGCTAATGGATTATAGTTGACATTATCATGTTGCTGTCGGCTATTACCAGCGGAAAAGACGAAGGCATTGCCTAATCCATCTCGACCGCTATCAATACCATTCTCCAGTGTCCAGATAGCCCCGGGGAGAGCCATACTCCTAAAGGTTGTCCCCCAGCTATTGTTATAGATGTCAATCTCCTGCTTCTCATGAGAGAGCGCCTTAGTAATTTCTAATTCTGTAAAGCCATCACTTCCTAACCGTAATCCCGCCCAATCGGCACCTGGAGCAACGCCCTGACCTCCACTACCTGAACTGGCTACTGCCGCCCCAGCCACCTGAGTTCCATGAGTATTAACAAGCTCAAAATCAATGGAAGTATCTCGTTCTAAAATTATATCATCAGAGCTATTATTCGTGACTTTGAGTTTCCAGGGATCATCAGGATTCAGGATATTAGGACGTTCTCCATTGAAGATATTTGTAGAATAGGTCTTTGGATCAGAATCCAATTCAGTCAAGACAAACTCTTGACGAGTTGGGCTAACTAAAGCTATTTCCACATCCTCAAGCTGAGAATCATCAAATAGATTCAATCCGTTCAAATTCAACGTAACCTTAGAAATATAGCCATTAAAAGACGCATTCCTCAGCCGAGCGTCATCATCCAACTTCAATTCAAGGGTCTCACCTGCGTTAATCCAAGCTGAGGAAGAGTAGCCGGCCGTTGCTGAAAGAAGATGACTGGGGTCAGGATTATCCTCATCAAAGTCATAACTGAGATGAGCCTGATAATTGTCACGTAAGTTGGGATGGTTGTAATCAAACCCTGTATCGAGAACACCAATAGTTGTTCCCTGTCCTGATACCCCATGATTATCCCAAGCCAACTTCACCCGAGCATCAACCCCCGGCTGACCCCCAGTTTGTCCGCTATTCTCCAGATGCCACGGCGTAGAATGTAGGTCAATCGGTAAGTCCACTAAAGGATAAGCAAACTCAATCTCACGGAACCGTTCCATCGCCGCCGCAATCTCATAGGGGTCACTGTCCCCATCAAACTTCCAGACATAGGTGTTGGGAATATGTCCCGTGGGTTCCAACACCGTCCCACCAAGCTGTTGAGCCAAGGCCTCAGGGGATTCTCCCTGTTTGACACTGACCACCCATTGTTCCGTTAACGCCAAAATATCAGGATGATAGGCCTCTAACTTCATAGCTTGAGTAATTGCCCGTTTCACCCGCTCTGACAGATGCTGCTCTTCCGAGACAGACAGCACCGTAAACGTCTGAGTAACTGCCTCTCCCACTTGTCCATCTTGGTCAGAAGGAATCACCCGTAACTCATACCGACCCGGTGTCAACCCGCTCAACTCCTGCTCAAAGCCACCCCAGTCTGGGTGATTGGGGTCAATGGCAAACTCACGGGTTTCCCCAACCTCAACCCAATCACCCCCATCTTGTCGCAACCAGAACTCAACCCGGTCCAAGTCCTCCGCACCATCCCCATCACTCACCCAACCTGACAGCCGAATCGTCTCGCCAGGATTATAAAGTCGGCTCAGAGACACCTGTAAATCTTCCGGCGCTTGATTGGCCGGAGTCAGCGGCTGGGGTTCCCTCGCCGGAGACTCAACCTGTGGATTCACCACCCCTCCCCCATACATCGGCAGTTCCACCACTGTTCCCGGCACCAACGGCTCATCAGGACTCTCAAACGGATTCCCCTCCGAATCCGTAATCTCCACCCAAGCCTCCTCATCTCCCAATTCCCGTTCCGCCAGGCCCGCAGGCGTCTCACCCAGCCGCACAAGATGTCGCCGTCGAGGAGTCTCCCCAATCTCAATCGGAGTCGGGTCATAAGCTTTCGGTTTCGTCGCCTTCGCCAGATGCACCGCCGCCAGCAAATTCAACAGTCCCGCACCCGTGTCCGGATTCCAATTCGGAGTCCCCAAATCCGTCGCCGTAGTTTGCAAAATCTCGATGACCTGGCGATAACTCAACTCAGGGTTCGCCGCCCAAACCAGAGATGTGGCCCCCGTCACCCGGGCCGTCGCCACCGACGTCCCCGCCAGAGTTCCCAAATCATCCCCCACCGTAGACAGCACCGGATTCTCAGCCGTCCCTCCAGGCGCCAGCAATCCTAACCCAGTACCAAAATTAGAATACTCCGCCCGACCATGACCTTGAGCCACCGCCAGATTGGGGTCAAACGCTTCCGCCGCACCCACCGTCAGCACATTGTCAAACTCCCGCGAGGCTTGAGCCAACGCCGACAGATTGCCCCCATCATTTCCCGCCGCCACCACCAGCAACACCCCCTGTTGACGGGCATATTCAATGGCAGTCCGTTCCGCCACGGTCAACTCATAGCGAGGACTGACATTGCCCTCAGCATCCATCTCCGTCAAGTCCAGACTCAGATTCACCACCGCATTCGCCTGACCCGACTCTGCCGCCGCATCCACAAACTCAACCAGAGAACTGGCCCACTCTCCAGACCCCACGCCACGGCCTAACCAGACAGGAGCCTCGGGATTGATGCCATCAATGCCAATGCCATTATCCCGCTGAGCCGCAATCAGTCCCAACAAATGGGTTCCATGTTCACTCCCCTCCCCAGGGGCCAACAGCGGGTTATCATCCCCATCCACCCAATCACGCCCCAGGA
>SMDP01000132.1 GCA_012911965.1 Geitlerinema sp. P-1104 | reverse complement strand
TACATCAACCCCTCGGAGTTTGACCATATCAAACAGTTCGAGGACAAAATGCAGACAGCACGGGTTCTCATTAACACCCCCTCCTCCC
The DNA here is from genome assembly GCA_012911965.1 of Geitlerinema sp. P-1104. GTDB lineage: Bacteria > Cyanobacteriota > Cyanobacteriia > Cyanobacteriales > Geitlerinemataceae > Sodalinema. The sequence continues at coordinate 12,250 of SMDP01000132.1, read as the reverse complement.
AAGGGGCCATCGGCGACCTCTACAACTTCCGCCTCGATCCCTCTCTCACCCTAGGCTGCGGCACCTGGGGGGGCAACTCCATCAGTGAAAACGTTGAACCCCATCACCTGCTCAACGTCAAAACCGTTGCCGAACGGCGGGAGAATATGTTGTGGTTCCGCATTCCCCCCAAAGTCTATTTCAAATATGGGGCCCTCCCGGTGGCCCTGCGGGAACTGGCTGGGAAACAACGGGCCATGATTATCACCGACAAACCCCTCTATGACTTGGGGATGACCGCTTCCGTGGAAACCGTTCTTGAAGATATCGGCTTGAAATACACCGTCTTCTCGGAAGTCGAACCCGATCCCTCCCTCGAAACCGTCAATCGTGGCTTAGCGGTGATGAATAGCTTTCAACCCGATGTCATCATCGCCCTCGGGGGTGGCTCGCCCATGGATGCGGCCAAAATTATGTGGCTGATGTATGAGCATCCTGAAATCGAGTTTGAAGGCTTGGCGATGCGGTTTATGGATATCCGCAAACGGGTCTATGATTTACCCGAGTTGGGTGAGAAAGCCGTCCTGGTGGCCATTCCCACTACCTCAGGAACCGGCTCCGAGGTGACCCCCTTTGCCGTGGTGACTGATCGCCGCAACGATATCAAATATCCCCTCGCCGATTATGCCCTAACCCCCACGATGGCGATCGTCGATCCCGAGTTAGTGCTGAATATGCCGAAGAGCCTCACGGCCTTCGGGGGAGTCGATGCCCTCACCCATGCCCTAGAAGCCTATGTATCGGTGTTGGCCTCGGAATACACCAACGGCCTGGCCCTAGAGGCGACCCGTTTGATCTTTAAGTATCTGCCCGACTCCTATCACCAGGGAGCCGCCAATCCCAAGGCTCGGGAGAAAATGCACTATGCCGCCACCATGGCGGGGATGGCCTTTGCCAATGGCTTCTTGGGCATTTGTCACTCCATCGCCCACCAACTCGGGGCCACGTTCCATATTCCCCATGGTTTAGCCAATGCCCTGATGATTTCTCACATCATCCGCTACAACGCCACCAATGCGCCCTTTAAGCAGGCCACCTTCTCCCAGTACAAGTATCCCAATGCTAAATGGCGCTATGCTCGCATTGCCGATCACTTGCAACTCGGAGGTGAGACGGAAAATGAGAAGATTGTCCGTCTGATTCAGGCCGTGGAACATCTCAAACAAGAGGTGGGCATTCCCTCGGCCATGAAGGACGTGATTCAGATGGATGAAGCTCAATTTAAGGCTCAGGTGGATCAGGTGGCCGATCGCGCCTTTGATGACCAATGTACGGTCTCCAATCCTCGCTATCCCCTGATTACTGACCTCAAACAACTGATCTTGGATGCCTACTATGGCAACTTAGATCTCTCGGATCTCGGGGGCGGTCAAACGGAGGGACTCGCTGGGGTTCCCGATGTGCCGGCGGAACCGGAGGTTGTGATGCAATAAGGCCCTAGCCTCAAAGTCAGCCCCGAGAGATGAGTTGTTCTCTCTCGGGGCTGAGGTGAGTAGGGGCTTATTGCATTGAGGTATAGGCATCAGCCCGGCTCATGGGTTGGGGAACTTCTAACCCTTCTCCCCCAAGCAGTTCTAGGGGTTCTCCCTCTACTGAGAGCCAGACCTGTGCATCGGGGTCCATGCTGGTGGCGGTGTAGATGACTTGATCGAGTCGACCCAACATGGAGGCTGACCCTCCCCCCAGGGTAAATTCCCGGGAGAGATCGACGCGAACTCCGGCATCGGTAATTTGCAGATTTTGTAAGCGTGTGTCTGGGGGAATGGCACTGAGGCCCGGTGAGGTCTCGGAAATCTCTAGGAGTTGCTCAAAGGCTTCGGTGAGCATCAGTTCAGGGTCTCCACTGGTGAGAACGTTGTTGTTCTCATCAACGGTGATCGGCATGGGTAACAGTTCTAGGTCTGTTCCCGTATCCTGAAGCAGATAAATTTCTGGGGCAGCGGTGAGGGTTAACTCTCCCCCCTCCCCCGGTTCGGTGAGATCGGGGGGAGGTTGAACGACCTCATCACCCCCACTACGCTGAAATAGGGTGACGCCTACACCACCCAAGATGAGGATAACGGCCAGGCTAGCGAGAAGTCCAAGGGACCGATTTTTGTTAGCTGAGTCTTTCATAGAAGAGAGTCAGAGTTGGGGTTATTTGGAGTGTTGACGCACCGCTCCTGTTTTACACTACCGAAGGGACGGCTGCTTTTCCAGATTGAATCTGGCTCGATTTAGGGGCAGATGGGGCGGGGTTGATGTAAGAGGCTGAGGATTTCCTCGGCGGCGCGATCGCAGACCCCCACCTCGCCGATGTATTGCCGCATTTGGGCATAGTCCTCTTGCATGGTCTGCCGACGCTGAGGATCACAGAGTAAGCTGAGGGCTTCGTGCAGGATATTCTCGGGGGTCACCTCCTCTTGCATCAGTTCCGGAATAATGGCGGTCATGGTCACCAGGTTCGGGGGCGACATAAACTCAATCTCAAACCCCAAGACACGACGGGCAAAGCTTGCCGTTAGAGGATGCACAGCGTAGAGGGCAATTTGTGGCACGTTCAGCAAGGCTAATTCCAGGTTAACGGTTCCGGACTTACTGATGGCTAAATCGGCGGCGGCAAGACGTTCGAGACGGCGATCGCTGGTGATTTCTGCCTGGAGTCCCACCTCGTCGAGGGCCTGTTGTAGGCGATCGCGGTAGATATCCAGGGAGAGGGGAATCCAAAACTTGGCCTGGGGGAATTTCTCCTGAAGCGATCGCGCGGCCCGAAAGATAGGGGGAACCAGATACTTAAGTTCTTGATGACGGGAGGCCGGGAGGAGGGCAATCACCGGCTCTTCTGGGGTGAGGTTAAAGGCCCGTCGGGCCGTCTCGCGATCGGGGGCGGCCGCTAGGCGATCGACCAAGGGATGGCCCACCCAGGTCACCGTCGCCCCCCGCTCTCGAAAATAGCGTGCCTCTTCCGGGAAAATGGCTAAGAGGCGATCGCACAGAGAGATCAGGCGCAGGGCATCGCGATCGCTCGGAGACCAGACCCAGGTTTGAGGAGCAATATAGTAAATAATAGGAATCTCAGGAAACTCCCGTTTAATAGCATTGCCCAAGCCCAGATTCGGGCCCATATAGTCAATGAGAACCACCAAATCAGGAGGCTGCGATCGCAGGGCCCTCAGCGCCTCTCGTTGCACCCGCAACGTCGGCAGCAGAAAGGGCAGAGACTCCAACAAGCCCACCGAGCCAATACCGCTCGTCTGAGCCAGCAAGGTCGCCCCAGCCGCCGCCATGCGATCGCCCCCCAAGGCCACAATCTCCAGAGGCGTTCCCTGTTGTTGGGCCCGACGGTATAGGGCTTCAACCAACAAGGCCCCCTGTAAATCCCCCGAGACTTCCCCGGTACTGATAAAAATCCGTTGGCTCACGACGACTCACCCCGGTGGCGTCGCTGACCACTAATCGGACCGCGTCGTCCCGATTGCCGAGACGCTTCTAGGAAACGCTGTAAATGCTGAACTTGATGGGTATCCGGCAACAAGTCCAAACAATCCAAAGCACGTTCAAGGGTTAAGTCAGAGCGATAGAGCAAGCGAAAGGCCTTTTTCAGCGCCTGAAAGGCTTGACCCTCATCGACATCCATTAACCCAGCCCGTTTTAACCCCACCTGATTCAAGGCGCGAACCCGGCTGGGGTTTCCTTCCACCAGCATATAGGGGGGAACATCGCGATCAATGCGACTCATGCCCCCCACCATCGACAGCTCACCAATATGGACAAACTGATGAACCCCAACCACCCCACCGATGCGGGCGTTCGACTCCACACAGACATGACCCGCTAACTCAACCGCATTGGTGATCACCACCCCATCACCGATGGTACAGTTGTGGGCCACATGAACATAGGCCATCAACAGGTTATTATCCCCAATGCGAGTCATCTCCCCCCCCTGAGTAGCGCGGTTGATGGTGACATATTCGCGAATGCGGTTATCATTGCCGATAGACACCCCACTCATGGCCCCCTCATACTTGAGGTCTTGGGGTTCCAAGCCGATAGCAGCTCCTGGGAAAATATGATTGCGCTCACCAATCTCCGTGGCTCCATCAATCACCACGTGGGCATCAATGGTGGTATCTCGCCCGATGGTGACCTGTTCGCCAATGACAGCATAGGCGCCCACACGAACGCTCGGGTGAAGTTGGGCCTGGGGATGAATGACAGCAGTTGGATGAATCATGTCTCGAGTTATCGGTTGGCGAGCGGAAACTGCCGCCTCAAAGGGTTGGCGGTCCTCCCTGTAATGCACCCAGTCAGGCGCGGGTTTAAGCTGCGGCGAGAGTCTTTAGCCGAGGCCGAGTTATTCCACCATCAACGAGAACATCAGTTCTCCTTCACTGGCCAACTGCCCCTCGACTTCGGCGCGACCGTACATTTTGCCAAAACGGCGGCGTTTCGTCCACAGCAATTCCACCGTCATCACCAGTTGGTCACCGGGAACCACCGGCCGACGAAAGCGAACATTATCGATGCCGGCAAAGGTAAATAACCCTTCTTCCATTTCGTGCATTTGCGTGAGGACGACGCCACCCACCTGAGCCATCGCCTCAACAATTAAGACTCCGGGCATAATCGGTTTTCCGGGGAAATGGCCTTGAAAATGGGGTTCATTGACCGTTACATTTTTGATTCCCACCGCCCGTTTTTGAGGCACATATTCAATAATCCGGTCAACTAAAGCAAAGGGGTAACGATGGGGTAATAGACGGTGAATTTCATCAACACTCAGCATGGTAGGTGGGGCTGAGACCGGCTCCGTTGCCGAATGTTGGGCGTTGTTGGTGTTGGCGTCAATAAGTGTGGACATAATTGGCTTCAAGTACTGCGGCTAACGAGATCCGGCTCGGCGCTGCCTGCGGCTTGCCCTCAGGATCCCCTAAAAATGGCTCATGCGTACCCGCGCGATCGCAGGCATTGGGCTAAGCGAACATGCAGGCGATGGCTCGCTTTATAAGCAAGAATGTGAGCCACTGGAATAAGACCCAGCAAGCTCAAATCTCCTACTAAGTCTAAGATTTTATGACGCACTGGTTCATTTGCAAATCGCAAGGGGGGATTGAGCCAATGTTCACCGTTACAAACGAGAGCATTGTCTAAACAGCCACCCCGGATGAGTCCCCGGCTTCGTAAAGATTCTACCTCATGGGCTAGTCCAAAGGTGCGAGCGGGGGCAATCTCTTGGCCAAAGTCCTCAGTTTGGGGAGTCCAGGTATGCCATTGTTTGCCAATGGCGGGGGCCTTAAAGTCAATGCCATAACTAAATTGCAACTGGGGTGCGGGGATGGCAGCGACAAAGGCATCCCCCTCATAGATCCAGATGGGGTCTGGGAGGGGGGTCGGCCCGGACTCAGGAGGTGACCCCGCTGTGACCCCCACGTCATCGATGGCCTCAACCCAGTCTCGGGCGGAACCGTCAAGTAAGGGAACTTCCGGACCATCTAGCTCAATCAGCACATCCGTCAGACCCCGCGCGCCGAGGGCGGCAAGCAGATGTTCCACGGTTTGAGCGCAGACCTCTCCTTGCCTTAATTGGGTGCAGAGAGGGCTAGGTTGGACGAGAGCGGGTGATAAATGCAGGGGAGGGGTTCCCGGTAAATCCTGCCGTTGCAGACGGCGACCATGACCCGCTGGGGCGGGATGTAGATGCACTTGGGTAACTTGCCCGGAATGAAGGCCAACCCCGGTCTGGGAGAGCGATCGCCGCAAGGTTCGTCCCCCCTGGGTCAAATCACAGGGGGAGGTGATGGGGGATGAGGGAGACACAGACATGAAACACTCGCAGGTGATAACAATGAGGCTTGGGAACTAGAATCGCTGACCAATCCCGAAGTGAAAGCGGTTTTCTCCTTCGTCATTGAGGGCAAAGTCGATGCGAATCGGACCTAAGGGGGATTGAATCCGCAGTCCTAAGCCATAGCCTAAGCCAGTTCCAGGTTTATCCCGGACTCCGGCAGGGTTGCCGGGGACATCGTTGGCGGTTCCTAAGTCGGTCCCTACATCCAGGAAGGCCACCCCGCCAATGATGGAAAAGATGGGGAAGCGATATTCTGCCGTGGCTTGCAGGAAGGAACGACCGGCCCCTAAGGCTCCCTCGGCATAGCCTCGCACGGAGTTCACCCCACCCAGGACAAAGGCTTCATAGGGAGGCATATCGCCAATGATGGTCCCTCCTTGTAGGTTGAAGGCCAAGGACTGAGAGCCTTCGATATCTAGGAAACTCACCGGGACATAGTAGCTATAGCTGCCCCGCAGGCGATTGAAGAAGACATTGTCGTCAAAGGGCAGCACTTGTTCGGTGCTGAAACTCACCCGATCGCCCCGGGTGGGTTCGAGTAGGTTATTGCGGCGATCGCGGGCTAAGCCGAGGCGCACACTGGCCATAAAGTCAGTGCCATCCTGGTTGGCCGAGAGAAGATTTCCTTCCGCATCTCGGGGGGTGCGATCGCCGTCAGCATCACGAATCGTCACCTCCTGCACCTGTAGGCCCAGGGAAGCCGTCCAAGCTCGACGATTATCAAACACATCTCGCGTCAGGGGACGGGTGAAGGTCAAGGCCCCGCCAATCCGGTCAATTCGGGGGCGATCGCCATTATCTAGGTTCACTTCCGGCTGGTTGGGGCCGCTGTCATAGACCAAGGAAATGGAGCGACGGCGGAAGAGATTGACGTTATAGGCGGTGCGGAAGGGGTCACCGCCAATCCAAGGGTCGGTAAAGTTCACATCAAAGAACAAACCGCGCGTTCCCAGTTGCACTTCTGCCCCGAGAACTTGGTTGTTGCCGCCAAAGTTCTGTTCTTGATAACTGGCGGTCCCAAAGAACCCGCCCACGGAACTAAAGCCTCCACCAGCAGCAACAGACCCAAAACTGCCCTCAATGGCATTAATCACCACCACCGCTTTCCGGGGGTCTCGGCCCGGTTCCACCGAGAGATTAATATCTTCAAATAGCCCCAAGCCGAAGACACGCTGTAAATCCTCTTGAATGCGATCGCGGTTGAAGACATCCCCCGCTTGGGTTTGCATCTCCCGAGTGACGATAAAGGGCCGAGTTCGTCCTTCGATGGGTTGTCCTTCTTCATCTACGGCTTGACCATCATCACTGAGAAAGCGCAGTTCAATATCCTCAATTTCCCCTTCTGCCACATCCAGGGTTACCACACCATCGGCAGACACTGGGGGCGGGCTGACGGGACCCGTTTCTGGCAGCGGTGGCGGGTCAATCACCTGGGCCAACACATAGCCATTCGTCTGATACCAACGATTGATGGTTTCTACGCCTTCTTGGAAGTCCCGCAGATTGAGAATCTGACCGTACTGATCACCAAAAATCTCATCAACCCGATCTTGGGTCAGCACTTGATTATTTTGCACCGCAACTCGGTTCAGGGCTGGGTTTGGCAAGACCTCAAAGATAATCCGTACACCCAAGGGAGTTTCTTCGGCGACGGGTTCGACCCGACCAAAAAATCCCGTGGCGTAGATGGCGTTGACATCTTCCTGGAGTTGACGGCTGGTGGTGGTACGTCCTGGCTGGGTGCGAATGCTGTCATAAACCTCATCTTGCAGTTCCAACCGCAGGGGTTGGCCGTCGGTTTGCCGTACCAGGACTTCTGACACGAGGACTTGGGGTTGTGGGGTTTCGGCTTGGGCTAGGGTTGGAGGGAGGTTTGGGTCGGGTTGATGGAGAAGGTTCTGTTGGGAGTTCAGTTCCGGTGGCGAGATGTCTAGGGCCGAGTCGTCTGGCTGCTCTAGATCCAAACTGGGATCTAAATCTAAACTGGGATCTGACAGGGGCGATCGCTCCTGGGGTTCTGTCGCCAGAGTCGCCTGGGCGATCGGCTCCTGCACATCTTGGGATACCTGCCAGAGGGAAGATTCCTCTATCTCAAGCCACTCCACCTGGGGACGCTCCTGACTCCCGAGAGACTCTACTGGCCCAGACTGCGAGGGATTGTGGTCTATGGTTACTTCTGCCAGCCTCTCGGGTGACTCGCGCGGCAGGTCAGACTTAACCTTAGCCAGTTGCGAAGACTCGGCTGCTAAGGATTTTTGTAAGCTTTTGCTCTCCACCGCCTGACTCGCGTCACCGAGGATAACGGCGATCGCCAGGGATAATAGGGTCACAGAGGACCATTTTGAATTGTCTACAGTCACGTTTCAACCTCCACACACCAAATAACGCATCAATTAACCCTTGCCATCTTGCGATAGCTCATTCCGGCATCATCACGGGCTAAACCCGCTCTAAGATACGCGCTAAAACTCGTTCGTAAGCATCTTCAACGTTACCGAGATCCTGTCGGAAACGGTCTTTATCGAGGACACGTCGCTCAGTATCCTCGTCTAGGCGATCCCAAAGGCGGCAGGTATCTGGGCTAATCTCATCTGCTAGTACAATACTGCCATCGGCCAGTTTCCCGAATTCGAGTTTGAAATCGACCAGGGTAATATCACAGCGGCCGAAGACCGTTTGCAGATGACCATTGATGGTCAAGGCCATCTGGCGTAGTTGCTCCACCTCCTCGACCGTGGCTAGATTCAATAAACGCAGGCGATCGTGTGTCAGCAGCGGATCTCCGAGATCATCATTCTTATAGAAAAATTCCACCAGTGGCGGGCTAATGGGGGTTCCCAAGGCCAAACCCGTTTGTCGGCAGAGACTCCCGGCGGCCAGGTTGCGTACCACCACTTCCAGAGGAATAATTTCCACGGCTTTGACGCGCATTTGGCTGGCACTGGGGCTATCAATCCAATGGGTGGGAACCCCTAAGGCTTCGAGTTGTTGGAACAGCCGAGTTGAGATTGTACAGTTGATTTCTCCTTTGCGGGTGATTTGGCCTCGTTTTGCCGCGTTGAAGGCTGTTGCATCATCCTTAAATTCAGAAAGGAGAATTTTTGGATCATCAGTACTGTAGAGAATTTTGGCTTTACCTTCGTAAAGTTGGCGCGATTGGGACATTCAATTTACCTGTAGCTGAATGGGGGGTTGACAAGCTGCGAACACGGGACTGTTCTCTAGGGTCGATCAAGCTGATAGGCCAGCTTGCCCAGCCACGCCAGTTTCCCAACTGGACGGGATGGGGGCCTATCGAGACGGCCGGCTCTGGCTTTTGATTCTACACCGTCAGCTCATTTTGGCACGTCATCTTTGGATGAGCCGATGGGCAACTCGACGAGAAACTCACTTCCCTGTTTCCAGAGACTGTCCTCAGGTTGGCCTTCATGAGAGACGACGCGAATCTGGCCGCCATGGGTTTGCAGAATTTGGTAACAAATCGATAGTCCCAGCCCCGTTCCTGTACCCACGGGTTTCGTGGTAAAGAAGGGGTCGAAGATTTTTTCTTGTAACTCCGGCTTAATCCCCCGCCCATTATCATGAATTGCCACGAGAACGCGATCGCCCTCAAGGGCTTTCGTGCGAATGGTGATGCGCGGCTGGGAGTCAAACCCATCCTCCCCCAAACCCGGATCGAGAACTGCATCAATGGCGTTACAGAGTAGATTCATCCAAACCTGATTAAGTTGGGCTGGATAACAGTAAATCTTTGGCAGAGGTTGATACTCTTTGACCAACTCAATGCGCCCTTGAATTCGGTGATTGAGAATCGCTAAGGCACTTTCAAGACCATCTTGAAGATGAGCTTGTTTGAACTGGGCTTCATCCAGTCGCGAAAAGTTCCGTAGGGACAGAACCAATTTCAAAATTCGTTCTGCACCTAATTTCATGGAATCCACAATTTTAGGCAGATCGGCGGTGATGAAATCTAAATCCACCGCCTCAATTTCTGCTGCAATTCGGGGCGGTATGTCTGGGATTTCTTCTTGATATAGCTTGAAGAGTCCTAACAAATCTCGAACGTAATTATCGGTATAAGCGAGATTCCCATAAATGAAATTGATGGGGTTATTAATTTCATGGGCCATGCCGGCAACCATTTGCCCGAGGGCATACATTTTTTCCGATTGAACTAACCGACTTTCAGCCCGTTGTCGTTCCCGTAGAGCTTCTTCGAGTTCTTGCGTCTTTTCTAATAAGCGGGCTTCACTCCGTTGTAGGGCTTCTTCAGAGCGTTTGCGATCGCTGACATCAATGCCCACCACCACTGTAGCTCGCCCTTGGTCATATTTCTGCGCCGCTGTAATGTAATAGCAGGGTGTTCCTCGGACGTTGGCCTGTACCAGTTGCGAGTGATAGTCCACATCCCCTTCGAGAAAGTTGCGGACAAACTCGACAAATTCCGGACTATTTTTTAAAAATCCCAGTTCTTTGCCAACAAAGGCATCGGGAGGCATATTGTAACTGGCCGCTAAATGGCGATTGACCCCCAGATAACGTCCATCTTGACTAATCCAAGAGACTAACCCAGGTACGGCATCAAGAACCGCTCGTAATTGGTCCTTGGCCCGTTGCACCTCTCGGGCCACCGAGGCCCGTTCTGAGAGGTAGCGAAACAGGGTACAGGTATAGGCCCGGTCATCGGCGGCGAGATAGGTGGTCGTCACCTCGACTTCAATCAGGTCTTGGTTAGCCGTGCGATACCGAGCTTCTTGTTCTAACACTCCCTGCTTTTGCAGAGTTTGCCAATAGCATCCCCAAGTGTCGGGAGTTAGGTTCTGGTCAATCTGCCAAAAGCGAGTCTCTAAGAGTTCAGGGCGATCGCACCCCAACAGCCGACAGGCGGCATCATTGGCATAGAAAATCCTGGCCTCAATATCAGTGAGCACCACAGCATCCGCCATGCGATCCAATGATAATTGAGCCAGTTGGCCCAGATTTGGGGGATGTCCCTGATTTAAGGTGTCAACACTCATCGTTACCTCCACTCACTTAGATCGAGAATGGTTAAACCAGGAATCCCGCTGATGTCCGTTGGGGATAAAAACAAATGGGTCACAGAAAACAAATGGCTGGCAGAACCGTTAGTCTAGCAAGGGTAAGAGCAGGGTGACAAAGTAATAGACCAACGGCGCGGTAAAAATATAACTATCGGTGCGATCGAGGATACCACCATGGCCAGGAATGAGTTGTCCAGAATCTTTGACCCCGGCATCTCGTTTCATCATGGATTCGGTGAGGTCCCCCATGAGGCTACCTAAGCCAATTATTAAGCCAATTGCGGCTCCCGTCCAGATCCAATAGGGCCAACTTAACAGGTACGCCCCCAAAACTCCCACCGTCGTACTGCCGAAAATGCCAAAGACGGCTCCCTCAACAGTTTTCTTCGGGCTAACGGCCGACAAACGAGTGCGACCAAAGGTTTTGCCAAAAAAATAAGCACCAATGTCTGCGGCCCAGATGCACAGGAAGGCTAAGACAGTGATACAAAAGCCTTGCGAGAGCCAGGGGGTAGTCTCTGAGGTCCAAGGGCCCAAACCCTCTAGGCTCCACTGGCCCAGCATCCCACTGGCCACCGTAACACCATCGCCCTTGACGGGAGAATTCAGTGAGATGGCGGTAAATCCATCGAGTTCTAGGCGGATGCGAATCCAATAACTCGGCAAGAGTCCGCCATAGAAGAGTCCTAAGATGGACGTGGAAATATCGGCAATTGAGGCCAGCTTGGGCTGGAAGAGCAGATAGGCACAAATCATGGCCCCCAGCAGGGGAAACAAGACGTTGACCAACTCCGGGGCGATGGCGGCGGTCAGTAGCAAGGCTTGTGATAGCACAAAGGTCGTTTTGGCAGCCGGAATCAGACCTTTGGCGCGCACGAGCTGAAAGTACTCCCGTTGGCCTAAGAAGGCAATCAAGGCAAAGAATAAGACAAACGACCATCCGCCGAGAATGGTGGTCGTTAATGCCACAATAATGGCAACAATGCCACTGACGAGCCGAGACCAAGACATAATATTAAAATCGTATTTGAACTAAAGTGTTGAACGGCTAGACTAAAACATACCGGTCAATGCCAATCCCGAGATTGGCCCCATTGAAACACCTGTTGTTTCGAGTCATGTTCTTTCATTATCCCAGGCTTAACGGGATCTTAAGCCTCAAGGATGCCTAAAATGCTCTAGACGAAACCCGACTGCGGGCGAGGGGCGGCTATCGGGCAATTTTCTCACCACTGAGAATAAAAATGGGGCTAACCGCTGCCAGAACTTGATGTGTCCCCCGTGTTTCCAGACGATTGACGGCGGATTGGACGACTTCGATATGACGGGCGGGTAACTC
>SMDP01000131.1 GCA_012911965.1 Geitlerinema sp. P-1104 | reverse complement strand
GCTAGGCGTAAGCGCCAACGAAAGAAAGATGCTATCTCCCGTCAGGTCTGGTCTCACCCCTTAACTTGACACCAGTGACCCTTGTGGTCGCCCTAGGGAATGGGGGAACCACAGAGGCACGGAGGAGGGGGAGGAGGGGTTAATCGGAAATCCAGAGGGCGATGGGAAAGTCGGCGAGGAGTTGGCCGACGCTTAGGGTGGTGCGACGGGATAGCGATCGCCCTGAGATGGCTTCAACCCAGGTTTGGGCGGCACTTCCGGGGATTTCTACGGCCGTGTTGCCCCAAACCTCTTCGCCCAGGGGAAATTCGCCGGGTTCGACGAGTTCTGTGCAGAAGCGGGGGGCGATCGCGATCGCCTGGGCCTCTCCTGATTTTCGCAGAAAGGCGACGACGCGATCGGCGTGTTTACCGGTGACTCGTAGGGGACGATATTCGCCGCGATCGAATAACTCTTGGTATTGGTGACGGGTACTCAGGAGACGGTGAATACTAAATAGTTTAATCCGTCCATCGCTGGCATTGTATTTGAGATCCGCTAACAGTCCCGGTAAATCGGCGGCGGCCCAGTTTTGTAAGTCTTGCAGCAGTTGGGCTTGGCGGCCATAATCGACGGGACGGCGATTGTCAGGATCGACTAAACTGAAATCCCAGAGTTCGGTTCCCTGGTATAAGTCGGGAACACCGGGGGCGGTGAGTTTTAAGAGGGTTTGAGATAGGGAGTTCAGCATCCCGTAACTGGCTATTTTTTGTTGGAAGGGACGGAAGGCGGCTAAAAACTCGTTATCATCTCCGTCGGCGAGAACTTGGCGAACAAACTCGACAAAGGCTTCCTCATAGTCGGTGTCGGGCCGTAGCCAGGCGGTGTGGACTTTGGCTTCGCGAACGGCTTTGACGACGTATTGTTCGACGCGATCGCGCACGTCCCCTAAATCATAGGGATCGAAGGGAAATACTCCCACTAGGGTTTGATAGAGGAAATACTCATCGTTGGCGTCGGGACTTTCGGAGTCTTCCTGGCGGCGATGTCGGTTGATTTGCTTCCAACTGGTGACTGCTGCTTCCCATTCGTCGGGAAGTTCTGAGAGGACATTGAGGCGGGCCCGCATATCCTCGCTACGTTTGGTGTCGTGGGTGGAGGAGGCGTTCATGGATTCAGTCCAATAGGTGGCCTGTTGTTGGTTGAAGCCATGAAACTCCGAGAGGGTAATGCCGAAGCGGCCGGGAGATCCTCCCACTTCGTTGAGGGAAATGAGGCGGTTATAGATGTAAAACAGGGTGTCTTCAACTCCTTTGGCCATCAATGGCCCGGAAAACTGTTGCATTCGCATCACGAAATGAGTCCATTGGGCTTTTTCAGCCTCACTCATGTCCTCGTCATAGTCTAATAGCCATAGCTTTTCAATGAAACTCAGTTCGTTGGCTAGTTGGGGTTTTTGCCGTTTCGCTGCCTGAACTGCCCGTTCAATGTGGCTGCGATCGCGGCGATTTAAGCCGGCTGGGGTGATATAGGTGCGATAGATGGGAAACACCACCAACAGTTCCTGAATGGCCCGTCGTAAGCCGCCTAGAGTGAAATCACTGGCATAGCGATATTGACTAGCCAGTTGTTTGAGGAAATTGGCTAGATTTTCCACATCTCCGGCGAGATTTGTTTCGGCGATGAGTCGCTTACAGTGCAGTTCTAACTCATGATAGGACTGCCATTGTCCAGAGAAGCGTTGATAAATACGGGTGAAAGCGGCTTCGTTGGCGGTTTGGCAAAAGAGATTGTTAACGGTGTAGAGAAAGTCATAGCCTGAGGTGCCTTGAATCGCCCAATCTTCCGGGAGGGTTTCATTGCCCTCTAGGATTTTTTCGACGACAATGTAGGTGTCGCCGAGTTGTTCTGAGAGGCGATCGAGATATTGTTTGGGGTCATAGAGTCCATCAATGTGATCCACCCGGACTCCTTGGAAGGAGCCATTTTCGACCAATTCCTTGATGTAACTATGGGTGAGGTCAAACACGGTTTCTTCTTCAATGCTGACGCAAATTAGTTCGTTGATGGTAAAAAAGCGGCGATAGTTGAGTTCTTCTGCCCCCACTTTCCAGAAGGCAAGACGAAAGTATTGATTCCCCAAAATCCGATCTAAAATATCGAAACTATCGGCATCACCCACAGTCCCGTTAAAGGTTTCTACGTTGCGATCGATGAAGGTACGAATTTCTGGGTTGGATTGATAAAGTTCCCAAATTAACCCTTTGACAAATGCGGCTTGGTCTTTGTATTGACGTTTTTCGGTTTCTGTGATAGCACCTTTGAGAAGATAGAGAACCCCCAAAAGTTTAATGAAATCAGGATGTTCACGCCCTAGAAGTCGCCGCAACTCATCCAAATTATGAGTCAGAAGTTCGGTATAGGATTCAATGCGGAGAGGAAATCTCAACTGGTAATAGTTAATGCTTAAGCCGGCTTCTGAATACTCTAGTTTGAGTTCGCCGTTCTCCAAGCATTGCCCGTAAAAGCTACCCAAAAATGGGGCAAGAATTTTGCCGTTAATGTCGCGATCAGGATGTTCCCATTGAATATCAAAAAAGTGGTAATACTCGGAGTTTGTGCCGTATTCTAGGACATCGATAAGAAAGGGATTGTGACTATCATAAGCCATGTGGTTGGGAACAATGTCTTGTAGCCAACTCATCTCATGGTCATGGAGGGTTTGAATGAGTCCATCAAAGGCTTCGGGGCTGCCGAGTTCGGGGTTTAAGACTCGGGAATCGACGACATCATAGCCGTGGGTACTGCCGCTACGGGCTTTAAAAATTGGTGAGGCGTAAATGGTGGAAATGCCGAGGTTATGGAGGTAGTGAATAATATCTCGGGCGGCATCAAAGCCAAAGTTTGGGTTGAATTGGAGGCGATAGGTGGCGATGGGTGGGGTCATGGTTTCTTAAGAGGCAAAAGGGTTACCACAGAGGCACAGAGGACACGGAGGAAGAGGCGGAAGAGGCGGAAGAGGAGGAGGTAGGATGCGTTCCGGCATCAGTAAGGGTTTTGACCTAAACCTATCGATTCAAAATTGCCGGAACGCATCATTTTTGCAAGAGGCAGTAGATAAGAGTTTTTTGGTTACCCCAATTTATGGTTTATCCTGTTGATTTTCAACGAATGGCATAATTAACTGTTCTCGTATAGTACGACGGTTAGGGGGGGGATTTTGATGGATTCGCTACCTTTTAGAGTTTGGGGGGCGGTTGGGCCGAACCCTTGCCAGATGGACTCACTGGAATCGAGGGTTTTGGTCCAGGTTTGATTGGGGGCTGGGGGCGATTGAATGAGGGTTTCGCCAAAGTTGAAGATGGCCCAGATTGAATGGTTGGCTTGGGATTGGTGAACACTGAACCAGCGGGATTCGTTGTTGTATTGGGTTTGGATTTGTTGGCGATCGCCCGTTGTAATCGCCGGATTTGTGTTTCGCCGTTGGATGAGATATTGGTAGAAGTTGAGTAAGATTTGATGATGGCCACTGTCCCGTTTGTGCCACTTGAGGGTTGAGGTTTTTAATGTCTCCAGACTCGCGGCATCGGGCGGGGTTCCGCTGGCGTGGAAGGCTTCAAATTCCCGTTTTCGGCCTTGGCGGACGGCTTCGACTAAATCGGCATCTTGGTGGTCAATAAAATAGAGAAAGGGGGAGTCTTCGCCATATTCTTCGCCCATAAATAGCAGGGGGATGCCGGGATTGAGGAGAGTGGCGGCGGCGGCAAGTTTCAGACCATCAAAGGATACCAGTTGCGAGAGACGTTCTCCTAACATGCGGTTGCCAACTTGGTCGTGATTTTGACTACAGATGACAAACTGGGAGGGGGGGCGATCGCGGGTGTCGCTGCCGTGAAATCGCTTACGGTGAGGGGAATAAGTCCAACGATAAACAAAACTTTCTCGCCAGGCGGTGGCCAGTTGTTGGCAACTGCCAAAGTCTTCGTAATAGCCCTGTTGTTCTCCCGTTAATAGGGTATGCAAACTATGGTGGAAATCATCACTCCATTGGGCATCCATCCCGAGGCCATGGTCTGGGCGAGGGCGGATGATTCGCACATCATTGAGATCACTTTCAGCGATGAGATAGCGAGGATAGGTGGCGGTTTGATTGAACTGGGTCAGGCGATCGCTCAACTCGGCTAAAATATGCTTAGCCCCACCATCGTAAATGGCATGGATGGCGTCGAGACGCAAGCCATCGAAATGATACTCCCGTAGCCAGTAGAGGGCGTTTTCAATGACAAATTGGCGAACGCCGTGACTGTAGGCATCATCGAAGTTAATCGCCCCACCCCAGGGGGTTTGATAGTTGTCGGTGAAATAGGGGCCGAAATCGCGGCTGTAATTCCCTTCTGGGCCAAAGTGATTATAGACGACATCCAAAATCACCGCTAATCCCGCTTGGTGGGCGGCGTTGACGAGGGACCTGAGGCCGTCGGGGCCGCCGTAGGAGTTCTGAACTGCAAAGGGATAGGCCCCATCGTAGCCCCAGTTGCGATCGCCCGGAAACTGGGCCACGGGCATAATTTCGATGGTGGTAATGCCTAGGGCCTTTAAGTCGGCTAGCCGGGAGATGGCTGCCTCGAAGGTTCCTGCGGCGGTAAAGGTGCCGATGTGGAGTTCGTAGATAATCGATTCTTCGAGGGGAATCCCCCGCCAAGCCTCATCCTGCCAAGAAAAGTCCCCCTGATTGACCACGGCGGAGGGGCCATGAACCCCCTCCGGTTGGAAGCGAGACATGGGATCGGGGCGGAGGCGATCGCCGTTGAGACGATACTGATAACGAGTTCCTGGGGGAATGTTATCGAGGCTAGTCCGCCAATAACCCCAGTCATCTTGCCCGAGAGGATGCGATTGCGGTTCGGGAGTTAGGATTTCCAGGGTTACCTGATCTAAAGTCGGTCCCCAAAGGGAAAAGTCACAGCGATCGTCACCCAAATAGGTTGCACCAATGGTCATTATTAATTCGCCAATAGGAAGGACAAGATTATAGCCGTTGTAACAACACCGTTGAATGAGACTCAACCCTAAGGGTTTCAGAACCACTGTAGCGGCTACCATGTTCCATTAACGTCGGTTCTGTGGTGTCTAAGACCGCACACCAAATCGACTCTTGTAACGTCTTCGGAAGCTGGAAGGTTAACGGTTCATCATGGGCGTTAAAGAGCAACAAGAAACTATCATCCACAATCCGTTCTCCCCGTTTACCTCGGGCGGGAATGCCATCTCCATTAATAAAGACCGTGATCGCCTTGGCAAAGCCTTCTTGCCATTGTTCCTCATCCACCTCTTCTCCATCGGGGTTAAACCAGCCTAAATCAATGACATCCGACCCATAAATTGGCTGCCCTTGGAACCATTTACGGCGACGAAACACCGGATGATCAGTGCGTAATTGGATCAGTTGACGGGTAAACGTTAGGAGGTCGGCATTGGAATCTTGCAGATCCCAATCTAACCAAGCCAACTCATTATCCTGACAATAGACATTGTTATTTCCCTCCTGAGTGCGACCCATTTCATCGCCACTAACGAGCATAGGAACCCCTTGAGATAAGAGTAAGGTGGCTAGGAAATTACGCCGTTGGCGATCGCGGAGGCTTAACACTTCGGGATCATCCGTTGGACCTTCTACCCCACAGTTCCAGGAACGGTTGTGGCTTTCTCCGTCTCGATTGTCTTCCTGATTGGCGTCATTATGTTTCTCGTTATAACTGACCAAATCATTGAGGGTGAAGCCATCATGGGCGGTGACAAAGTTAATGCTGGCACTGGGGCGACGACCGTTAAACTTATAGAGGTCAGAACTGCCCGTCAAGCGATAGGCAAACTCCGCTAACGTTCCATCTTCCCCTCGCCAAAAGTCCCGAACTGCATCGCGATAACGACCATTCCATTCTGACCACAGTAGGGGGAAATTGCCCACCTGATAGCCCCCATCAGCGATATCCCAAGGTTCGGCGATTAACTTCACCTTACACAGCACTGGGTCTTGATGGATGATATCAAAGAAGGCGGCTAGGCTATCGACTTCGTAGAGTTCCCGGGCCAGGGCGGAGGCTAAATCAAAGCGGAAGCCATCCACGTGCATTTCCAGCACCCAGTAGCGCAAACTGTCCATAATCAGTTTGAGAACTTGGGGATGGCTGACGTTTAGGGAGTTGCCACAGCCGGTGAAGTCCATGTAATAGCGGGGATCGTCTTCAACCAGGCGGTAGTACGTCACGTTGTCGATGCCTCGAAAACAGACTGTGGGGCCGAGATGGTTACCTTCGCCAGTGTGGTTGTAGACCACATCTAAAATCACCTCAATCCCTTCGGCATGAAGGGCTTTGACCATGGTTTTGAACTCGCGAACCTGATCTTGAGGGCTGTGACTGGCACTATAACCACGGTAGGGGGCAAAATAGGCGATGGAATCATAACCCCAGTAGTTGCGTAGGCCCGTTTCGGCTAAATGTCCCGGTTGGGAGACAAAATGATGAATGGGCATCAGTTCCACAGCCGTGATTCCCAGAGACTTGAGATAACGGATCGCCTCGGGATGGACTAGGCCCTGATAGGTTCCCCGCAGTTCCGGGGGAATGTTAGGATGCTGGCGGGTGAAGCCTTTGACGTGCATCTCATAGATGATCGTATCCTGTTCTGGGGTGTTGAGGAGGCGATCGCCCTCCCAGTCAAAGGACGTATCGATGACGATGGCTTTGGGGATATAGGCGGCATCGTCGAGGTCGTTAAAGGAGAGATCCTCATCGTCATCCTCCCAGGCATAGCCAAAGATTGCTTCGTCATAGCCAATTTCCCCATCTAGGGCTTTGGCGTAGGGATCAATCATCAGTTTATTGGGGTTGAAGCGATGGCCCTGTTCCGGTTCAAAGGGGCCATGAACCCGGAAACCGTACCGTTGTCCGGGGCCAATCCCTGGTAGATAGCCATGCCAGTTGTAGTTTTCAATTTCCGTTAGGGGAACTCGCGTTTCTCGATCCTGTTCATCAAATAGACATAACTCAACCTGAGTGGCATTTTCGCTATAAATAGCGAAGTTTGTTCCCTCGCCATCCCAAGATGCCCCCAAGGGATAGGGTTCACCTGGCCAAATGGAAATATCCATACGATTTCTCAGCGATACAGCGTGGGCGTTTTGCTCCCTGAGGGCTAATATAACAATGAACCACGATTCGTGAGGCATCACTCGGGAAAAAATCGCAGATTCCCCAGGCTGAGGGGATGCCATCCTTGACGGGGTTGCCTTTTCTACTTCTTTGATTCTGGTGTCGGCTTATGTCTGTTCTGCACTTTGGATGGGTTCGTTGCCCTCTGCCGTTGTTATTGCTTCTCGTTACTGCTTCTGGGGCGATCGCCGTTCCTCTGCCACTCCCTGAGAGTCCCCGGTATGCCGACGTTCCCTTCATTGATGTACCGCCGCCGCTGGATGTGCCACCCACTCCCCCCCCGAGTCGTGAGGCGACAGCGGCGGTTCGTTATCTGGTGTATGTCAACAGTCGCAGTCCGGAACGGTTAGCGGAGATTCAACGTCTCAACTCCAATGCCGCTTTTGGGATGTTTCGGGGAGAACAAATTATTCAGGCGGGCCTATTTCGGGATCGGGAGGCGGCGGAGGTGCGATCGCGCCAACTGGCCCAACAGGGGATTCAATCCCAAATTGCAGCGGTGACGGTTCCGGATCAAGGGGAGGCGGGGACGAGTAGTAGCTCTAA
This sequence comes from Geitlerinema sp. P-1104, assembly GCA_012911965.1. Classification (GTDB taxonomy): domain Bacteria; phylum Cyanobacteriota; class Cyanobacteriia; order Cyanobacteriales; family Geitlerinemataceae; genus Sodalinema. Next base: position 4,609 of record SMDP01000131.1, on the reverse strand, counting down.
TGCGGCCTACTATGTTATTGTCCCCGGTTCCCGCCAAAGCCTCGATCGCGCCCTGCCCGCTGTCCGAAACGTGGTGAGTCCTGGAACAGCCATTGAACGCCGCGATCGCCCCCGAGGACTCCACCTCGCCATTGGTCCGTTTCGGGAACGACGGACTGCGGAACGCTTAAGCGATCGCCTACGTCGTCAGGGATTATCACAAAGTCGCGTTCACTACGATCCCTAAGAGAAATTTGTCGAGATTGGGGATCGCTGCTGATCTAAACTTGTTGTTTCTCCCACCCGTAACCATGCTTCAGATATTACGCAATTGTCTCCTCAGTTTATTGGCGATCGCCGTGATCCTGGGGATTCCGCTACTCTCGTTTCATCCGTCCCTCTCGGTGGAGTTTACTCCCCCAGATCGTGGGAGTCCAGAACAAGTCGATGCCGGAGGGACTCGCTTTGCGGACTTTGAACGCCCCGGAGAACGAGTTATTCCCGTTTTTATGGATGGCGAAGAACTTGAATGTCCCCTCAGTGCCATTCTGCCTCCGGAAAACTATGGTCTCACCCGTCAAGCCTATCCCACAATTTTCTATCACACCCCCCCGGTGGAAGGGGTTGAGGTGATTTTCAGCCTTCGGGATGCCCAAGATACTCTGATTTATCAAACTCGCTATCTAACCGGACCGGATCATGGCACCTATGGCCTGCCAATTCCGGCGTATGTGAATGTGCAGCCTCTGCACCCCTATCAAGCCTATTCTTGGACGGTGGAGATACCGGAGTTTGAGGCCAGTGTCTCAGGAACCATTGTCCGGGTGAATACTACGGCGAGTTTTGATGAGGCGTTTGCGACGGCTTCGGCTGAGGAACGGCTGCAACTCCTGGCTGATGCCGGACTTTGGTACGATATGTTGGACCAGTTGGCTCAACTGCATCGAGAGAATCCTGATGATCCTCAGTGGTCCCGCCTCTGGACTCAAATTGCTGAAGATGCGGAGTTGATGAAGGTGGGGGATAAACCCTTACTATAAACTCGGAGCTATCCCTGTCCCGTTTGACTGTCCTGTTTGACGAAGGCCCTCTTTATGCTCACCTGGGAACGGGTTGTTAAATTTAGCCAGGATCAGACCCTCTCAGGCGTCTGCGATCGCGCCTGGGTGGAGATTGATTTAGGGGCCTTAGGGGAGAATGTCCGTCAGTTACGGGGCCTCCTCTCTCCAGAGACGGGATTTATGGCGGTGGTGAAGGCGGATGGCTACGGTCATGGGGCGATTCCCATTGCTAAAACGGTCTTAGAGGCCGGGGCCACGGCCTTGGGGGTGGCCACCGTCGAGGAGGGGATAGAACTGCGTCAGGCAGGGATTGAGGCCCCGATTCTTGTCTTGGGGGCGGTTCGGACTCCCCCGCAGGTTGAAGCCTTGGTTCGTTGGCGCTTGGAACCCACCCTCTGCGATCGCCCCCAGGCCGTTCTCATGGCTGAGATTGTCGGGGCACTGGCCCCCGATCACCCTCTGCCGGTGCATTTAAAGTTAGATACGGGAATGTCTCGCTTAGGGGTGGTATGGACCGAGGCGGTTCCCTTTGTGCGGCAGGTGTTGGATTTACCCCAGCTGCATCTGGCCAGTGTCTATTCCCATTTGGCTACGGCAGATGAGGAAGATATCACCATGATGCGGCGACAGGAGGAACGCTTCCAAGGGGCGATCGCTGCCCTCAAGGCCGCCGGGATAACTCCCCCAAAACTCCATCTGGCCAACTCCGCCGCTACCCTCTGCAACCCAGCCAGTCATTATGATCAAGTGCGAGTGGGGTTGGCCCTCTATGGACTCTATCCCGCCCCTCATCTGCGATCGCAAGTGACGCTACAGCCGGTTTTACAAGTTAAGGCCCGCATCACTCAAGTTAAAACCCTACCCCCGGGAACGGGAGTGAGTTATGGTCATCGTTTTGTCACCCAACGGGAAACGCGCCTAGCGGTAGTGGGGATTGGCTATGCCGATGGCGTTCCCCGCTTGTTGTCCAATCGGCTTCAGGGACTTGTGCAAGAGGGCGATCGCGTCTGGCGACTGCCGCAAGTTGGCACGATTACCATGGATCAACTGATGTTAGATGCCACGGACGGTCCTGAGGTGCAAGTGGGGGATGTGGTGACTCTGTTAGGAACTCTGGGAGAGGCCTCGATTTCCGCCGATGACTGGGCGGAGGCCTTGGGAACCATCTCTTGGGAGATTCTCTGCGGCTTCAAAGCCCGTCTCCCTCGGGTCCGAGTTTGAGGGGTTTCAACCCGGATCGGGGTTGAGGGCGGGCCAAACCCCGATAGAATAAGTATGACTAGAATAAGTATGGGCCATGCGTCTGCGTCTCTTCACTAATTATGTCCATCCCCTTGTCTGAGTCTGGATCTTTGTATTCCCAACTAATTACCCGACTGCGAGATGTGCGGGATGTCCAGTCTGCGGCCGCTGTTTTGCAATGGGATCGCGCTACCTATATGCCCCTCGGCGGCGCAACGGCCCGAGGACGACAATTGGCGACGCTGCGACAGGTGGCCCATGAAAAGCTATGTGATCCAGCCTTGGGAGAGTTATTAGAAGACATCGAAGCTGAGGTGGATTCTTACCCCTACGACAGTGACGAAGCCAGTTTAATTCGCGTGGCCCGTCGTGATTATGACCAGGCCCGGCGGGTGTCAGGGGAGTTTATGGCCCGTCTGTCGAGTCATCAGACTGATACCTATTTGGCCTGGGCCCAAGCGCGAGAAGAGTCTGATTTTCAGCGCGTCTGTCCTTATTTAGAGAAGACCTTAGATTTAAGTCGGGAGTGGGCCAGTTTCTTCCCCGAGTGCGATCGCCCTGCCGACTCTCTCATCGCCCTCTCCGATGAAGGGATGACCAGTCGCATTTTAGAGGAGTTATTTAGTCAACTGCGCGGGGAGTTAGTGGGGATTGTCCAGGCGATCGCCCAGGCCCCCCGCCCAGACACCCAACTGTTACAACAACAGTTCTCTGAAAGCGCCCAACTCAACTTCTGTCAAAAACTGATGGAACGCATCGGCTACGACTTCAGCCGAGGTCGCCAAGATGCTACCCTGCACCCCTTCACCACCAGTTTTTCGATTAACGACGTTCGCATCACCACCCGCACCGACCCCAATAATCTCACGGAAAGTCTCTTTTGTAGTCTCCATGAGATGGGTCATGCGTTGTATGAACAAAACATTGATCCTGCCTTAGAAGCCACTCCTCTGGCTGATGGCACCTCCTCAGGAATCCATGAAAGTCAATCCCGTCTCTGGGAAAATTTAGTGGGTCGCAGTCGTGCCTTTTGGGAATGTTTTTATCCCCGTCTTCAGGGCTTTTTCCTACGACAATTGGGGCAATCGTCCGTCTGCGATTTCTATCGTGCCATTAACCATGTTGCCTGTACCCCCATTCGCACCGCTGCCGATGAAGTCACCTATAACCTTCATGTGATGATTCGCTTTGAGTTAGAAGTGGCAATGTTAGAGGGAAAACTGTCGATTCAGGACTTACCGGATGCTTGGAATAGTTGTTATGAACGAGATTTAGGGATTACTCCTGCTAACGACCGAGAGGGAGTGTTGCAAGATGTCCATTGGTATTCTAACTTGATTGGCGGACAGTTTCAGGGCTATACTCTCGGCAACCTCATCGCTAGTCAATTGTTTGAAACGGCCCTGAAAGAACATCCCGAGATTCCCGTTGATTTAGAACGGGGTAATTTTTCAACTCTGTTAACTTGGTTAGAACGCAATGTTTATCGTCACGGGCGTAAATTTACCGCCGATGAACTGGTCGATCGCATTACGGGAATGCCGATTCATATTGACCCCTTTTTACGCTATATCCGCAGTAAATATGGGGATTTGTATCAAATCGAACTCTAAGATTTTTCATGAGTGGATATCACCATTAAGTTAGCATGGAGGAGTACCAAATTTAATTCTAGTGCAGGTTGGATTCACTAAGGCAGGGATTGCCCCTATATCAGTTTTTATTGTATCTATATTTTACCAAGAGATGATGATCACATCCAACACCTATCAACTTCCGTTAACGTTTGAACAAATCTTAATTCTAGTTCAACAACTTCCTAAAGAGGAGCAAATCAAACTCAAGCAGGAAATTGATAAGGGACTAAACGCCCAGGAAGAAAATTTGTTGATGGTCTTTGACCGTATTGGCAAAAATGCTCAAGAAAAAGGATTAACCGAGGAAATTTTACAGCAATTACTTGCTGATGAATCCTGAAATCATTGTGATTGATACTAATGTTTTAATCAGTGCGGTTTTAACCCCTGAAGGAATTGCACGAAAAACACGAAGATGGCGACAGTTCAGCTACATCTTTTGATCTATAAGGGATAGAGCCTCTAAATCTTGTTGAAAATAGGCGAGTTCGGGTTAACCCAAACTCACTTTACCATAGCTCCCTTGTCACCCTTTCAGCCCCGACCATAAAGTTCTGATAGAGATTACGAGGATTAAACAGATAAAACTGATTGATGGTATCGCGGGAAATCTGAAATCTGGGTTTCAAAGGAGGCCCGAGGATAACAATCGGTGACTTGGCCAATGGCCCGAACCTGAACCGTTTTCCC
>SMDP01000130.1 GCA_012911965.1 Geitlerinema sp. P-1104 | reverse complement strand
GGTGGAAGAGCCTCAATGTGAAGATGTGAATGGGGATGCGATCGTCTGCTAGTCCCCATCAGACCGCTGCTGGATGTTGATTCATCAGCGGTCTCGTTTGGTGTTCCTCGGTTCCTCGTGACTTGGCTCTGGCCAAGTCATGCCCTTGGGGAGGCTCTGCCTCCCGAGGATAGGCGGCAGAGCCGCCCAGAGTGCGTATCATGGCAGAGCCATGACACGAGGAGGGACGAGAGGTGGGGAGAGGAGGTAGGAGGAGGGGCTAGGGTTCTCTGATGTTACGGAACGCAGGGCTTGATTTAGCGAAAATGCTCCAGTTTCTCCCGAATGAGTTGATTGAGAGTATCAAAGGGGGTCTGTTCTGGAAGGTTAACCACTGATTTAACTAAAACCTTCATCGTTTGCAAGATTTGAGTACTCTCTCTTAAAAGAGATACCCCCTCCATTTCATGGACATAGTCATTGCGACTTGAAGCATATTTGTCAAGAAATTCAAAAGCTTCTAAGTGTGGAGATTTGAAATAGGTGGCTATTATCAACAGCATCGGTCGATTCAGAGACTCATACTTCCATTTTCTCTCTTTTTTCTTTTCATTGATATACTGGCGCAGTTGACCCTGATCATGTTTATCAATTGCACGGTAAACTGCTGTTTCAAGGGCAGATTTTTCCCATTTTTTGTTCCAAAGGTATTGCGGAATTCCTAACGACTCTTTAGTCTCAATGCGTAAACGCTGCTCAATAAACGCAAATACTAACACCAAAAAGTCTGAGTAATCTCGATTTTTGGCACGGATTTGTGCTTTCCAGTAGATTTCCCGAACCAAAGCCTTAGAATCATGTTCCGTTAGATTCTTCAGTGAGCGAAGAGAAAAAGAACTCAATTCAGATTTTAAGTATGCTGCTTTTTTATCAGCTTCCTCAAAATCAAACGATAAACGAGCTCGTCCATACTGCAAAAGCTGTCGGATTAAGGACTGATTTAAAGCTCCCTTCGAGAGAGCTAAATAACTGTCAGCTCCTGCATAATCATATTGGTCTAGCAATCGACTCACAACCTTGAAATCAAACTCGGTTTTTAGAGTCTTCAAATCCATCGTGAACACCCGCTGCTGGCCGGGCTGCATACGGTTGGGGTCTCGAACTTGCCAGACATTGCTATCATTGGCATAGCCAGCAGCTTGGAGGATTCCCCAAGTCTGTTTCATGGCGGGCGTGCCGGATGAGGCATTGAAATCAATCCAATCGGCTTCTTCACGGTCGAGAATGTCTTGAGCCTTGTCTAACGCTTTCCGGGCTTCTAAGGTAGCTAACGTGACGTTGATTGGGTCGTCGGACAACTCTTGAGAAATTGGCATCAGTTGAATGACGGCTTCATCGAGTCCATACTCGGTAATTAGCCAATCTCGCGTGTCCTTCGCGCCCGTCTCGGTAGCCTGTGAGTAGAGGAGAAAAACAGCTATAAATTGCCGTTCCTGTTCTAGTTGTAAATGTTTGACCATCGAGACCAAAGAGCCTTCAGTCTCTGGGTCTTCCTCAGATTTTCTGCGTGCAAACGGGTCTTGTGTGCCGACAAAGGAAATTAGAATACTGCGTTTCATGATTGTTTAAAAATTGAGCGGTTGACTGGGGTCAGGCTGAGGCTTCAAAAGCTTAAGCACTCAGCCTTGGTTTTAGACACGTGAGTTTGGGTTACCAGACGCGATCAAAATTACTTCGCTCTGCCAAAAATCTCAAGAAGTCTTGTTGCATTTTTTGGTCGCGGCTATTAGGATTGGGGTCAGGAAACACCGTCACAAACTCAATAAAGCCTCGTTGAACCAATCGACCGTCGGGTTTTTTGATATACCAGGGATACATCCGTTGCCACAGACGACCGATTATGCCTAACTTGCCCGTCAAATGGCTGCCTTTAATCCTGGGATTTCCAGCAAACTCCCCATGGAACCAATCTAAGGCCTCACTAATTGCCTCGCGGTCATCATCAAAGCGGGCCCAGACCTGAACCCGGTCGGGATGCCAAGCTTCTCGCCAGTTTGCTCCCTGGGCATTGAGTTGTTTTCCCTCAACTTTAGTTACCCAGTTTTGGATATGTCCATGGAGTTTCCGAAAATATTCCTTGACATCAGCCAAATTTCTCATCGGTTCATACAGGCCCTGAGTTCTCCCCAAAAATTCCCAGTGACAGCCAATATCTCGCCGATAGTCAGTGTCAGAATAAAACTTGTAATGACTGGCCCGTCGCCAGGACTTGCCAAAGCCCCCCAGCATCATTGAGAATTTCATTAAATAGATGATCACATTGCGTAAGTTACGGCGGCGTGTCTCATCGGGGACGTTCAAGGCCAAGATGTCTAACTGACCCCGTTCTAGGAAATAAGGCGGAACCTGACCTTTATAAATTTCCAAATCATCGGGGTTGTAGCTGAAGGCAATGCCTAACTCACCGACAATGGCACCATTACGGCCCGCGAACCCACCCCAGAGTTTTTTGGTGATAGCTTGAGCGGTGGCGGCATCGGTGACGCCTCCCAATAGGCGTAGGGTATGACCCCGTAGGACGGCTTTGAACATATTAGGGCGGAACTCGGTACTGCCGTCGACTCGTTGGGGAATCAATCCCTCCCCTTTCAGCATGACTTTGAGCAGTTGGCTGGCTTCATGTTTGGCAATGTGACCGTAGCCGGCACTGACTCGGGAGCCAATCCCGTAGCCTAGGGCGGTTTCCCAAATTTGCCAAATCTCATCCCATTCTTGGTCCGATAGGGAGTCTTGGCAGGAAATGCCAAAGCGCAGTTTTGGTTTGAACAGGGACATCATGAAAAAGGCACTGTGGTTCGCTTGGCCCTCAATTTGCCATTCCTGTTGGGGGTGAACTAAGTCCACAAGGCTCTCGTTACTCCAGTTGGAATTGCTGGGATACGCGCCATGAAAACGGAGAATCCCGGGCTGAGTTTCCCGTTGGCCGTTGTTGGAGACTTCGCCACCACAGTAGCGTAACAGCCGTTGGGGGAATTTCTGACGACAGGCGCGCCGAAAGGCTCCTTTCATGCTAGAACCGGGGTAGAAGGGACAGCCCGTTCCCGCGATGACCGGGAGAATGATGCTCTCATCTTGTCCACTGTTGGTGATGAAACGCCAGGTAATTTGATACTCGTGGGTTTTTACCTCGGGGGAAAATTTCGGGGGCTTTTGGGATGCCCCCTGTAACCATTGTTGCGCCCAGATATAGGCGTCATTATTTTTGGCCTCTGTCCCCTTAAGCCGGGGATTAATCCGTTGCAGTTGACAGCGGCCGTCAATTTGGGCGCGAAAGGCTAGGGGAACTCGGCTAGCATCCATAAGTCTGTGATTGGCTAAGGTTGGCTGGGGTTTGAGTTGGGTCACCCCCCCAGGGGTTGGGAAGAGGGGTGGGGATTGAAGATGGGATTATTTATAACGTTGAGTCCACCAAATGGCGCAGTCGCAGAGTTGGGTTAGAACGGCAAGGGCAATTTTGCGATGCTCACGATTGAACTCCCAGAGGTTGGTGGCATCGTTGGGGAGGGCAATTCCTGCATCTTGTAGGATTTTGGCGAGGGTGTGCCACATGGCTTTCCAGTAGGCGGCTTTGGCGCCATCGAGGCGATGTTGTTCGCCCCAGAACCGTTCGAGTCCGAAGGCGACGGTGCTGCGCATTTTGTGGACTTGGTTGAGAACTTCGCTATCTTCATCTTTGCGTTGGGCGACTAAATCATGGGCGTAGCGGTCTAGGGAATAGGATTGCCAGCCGATATTTGATGTGTTCATGGTTTTTTGGGCAGAGGGGGAGGAGGATGTGGTGGGACTCGATGGTTTGGCTGAGTCTTGGGAGTGATTGGGGGGTGATGGGGGTTTGGACTGTTTCGGGTGCTTCTGGTTTTTCCGCTTCCTGTTCTTAGAAGACATAAGGCAACTTGACGGGGGACAACGTGGAACTGGACTGGGATTAACGGTTGAGGGTGATGGCACAGTGACCGAAACCAATGGACTCTAAGCCTCCTAAGTAGAGTTCGTCTTCGTTTTGACGATTGGGTCCGAAGGGGTGCCACTGGTCTTTATCATCTTCGTTGCGCAGGGCCATGGGGAAGATGAGGAGGGTACTTTCGGGGAGGGCTTCGGTGTTGAAAAATGCCCCACCTTCGACTTTTTTCTCGTCGTTGCTGAGTTTGACTCGGCTTTGGCGGTAGAGGGCCATGTCGTGAATCATGCCCATTTCATCATCGGCGACAATGACGGCGGGGCGCTCTTTACCATCGGGGAACCAGGGGGTGAGATGGGTTTTTTGTCCGATTTGGAGGAACCCGAAGTTAAAGAAGAGTTTGGACTGACCCTGGATTTGGGGGGCGTGCAGAGCGTGGGAGGCGACGTAGGGGTCGGGAACTTCATCGCTGATGCCGCTGATGCGTTTGTAGCGGTTCAGTAAGCGGGGACAACTGACCCAAACGACGGGCTGACCGGGACAGAAGACGGGTAACCAGATGATGGAGGCATATTCAAATTTCACCAGGGACTCGGTGGTGCTGTCTCGCACGCCGGGTTCGGCTTCGTGACCATACCAATGGTTGGCTTGGTCGCTGTCACGGCGGCGCATTTCAGCCCGAAAGCGGCCGCGAATGGAACTGCCGGGGATAATGCCGGTTTGGGTGAATTGGTCTCGGAAGATGAGGTTGAGGTTGCCGCTTTCTTCTCCGGCGGTGGCTCCCACATGGAGGGGGGAGAGGGTTTCGATGATTCCGTAGGCTTTGTGATACATGGATTTAGATTCGATTTAGAGTGGATTTAGAGTGGATTAGAAGGGGTCGATGAGGGTTTAGCTGGAGAGTCCGGCAATGTGCAGGGGTAAACTCAAGCCGCAACCGAGGTGTTTGAGGCTATAGCCTTCCTTGGGATACCAGTCTTGGGGACTGTCCCACCAGGTTTGGTTTAGGGATTGCTCGAAGACATACACACTCCCGGCTTTGACGGCGTAACGACCGCGCCCTAAGCGTCCGGGTTCGTCGGGGCCTCGTCCCCCGGCCCGGAAGCGGAAGGGGGTGGCTTTGTCGGTGAGGAGCCAGCGGGGTTTGGGAAAGCTGCTGCTTTGGGGATAGCGGTAGGAGATGCGGTTTGACCCCCAAACGGCGGGACTGATGAGGGCAAAACTGCGCTCGATAGGCTGTTGCAGGAGTTGCAGGATGGGGTGCTGGCCGGAGAGTTTGTGGCTGTTGATTTCGACGAGATGGTTTTCGCCGCCAAAGCGATACCAGCCGGAGTCGAGGGGAACGGTGGAGAGATAGGCTAAACAGGTTTGGTCGTCGAGTTGGACGGCGTTTTCGAGGAAGAGTCCGTCTTCGGCTTGGACGCAACGCTGGTTCTCTTGGAGTTTGGGGTGCAGCATGGAGACGTGTCGCCAAGGGTTGGTGGCGACGGCGTTTTGCTTGAGGAGGGTTTCGGGGTCCTGGTTCCAGGTGCTGATTTTTTGCCAGTGATAGTCGGGTGTGAGGTCGCGGTTATCTTGGGCGAGTTCCCAGTTGTCTTGATGGAGTTGCCAGGTGTTGGTTCCTTCTTTACTGATGATTTTAGTCCAAGGAATGGGGACGTAAAAGTCTAGGGGATTGTTAATGTTTGCCCAAAAGGCTCCAGCAACAAACAGGCTGTTTCGCAGTTCTTCTTGACTAGCAAAGTTTTGCTGTTTGTTGGCGCTAAAAATTAAGCCGGATAGGGTATGGGCATCGGGGGGGAATTTAAATTGGGAGCGCCCAACCAGGTTTTCAGGGGAGAGGAAGCCTCCGGCACTTCCGTAGAGAAATCCCAGGGGACTGATGGTAATCAGGTAGTGAAACATGATGGCGGGATAGAGGTATTTAGGACCGGTGGGCGAGATACCAACCGATGGAAACTAGCTCATCAAACCAGTTGATGAAGGCTTGATGGGTTTGGCTATGGGTGAGGGTTTCTCGCTGGGTAAATAGGTAATCTCCAACTTCACCGGCGGAAACGGCTGTATCTGTTAGTTCGGAGTCATTTAACTTGGGCTGGAAGTAGAGATTGGCTAAGCCAATGGCAAGGGTGGCATCGGCATCAGTCTCCGCTTGGTTTTCTTCGCTGAGAGGACGGGTTTGTAAGGCATGGCGTGCTTTGAGTTGTGCCATGTCGTTATAAAGATGGCCCCAATTTTGTTCGCCGTTCCTATCGCAGTAGAGGTCGAGTAAAACGAGATAGTCCCAGGGACAAGTCCACTGGACAAATTGCCCACTGTTGAAGACAACACGCAAGGTTACACGGTGGCGTCCTAAACTTTTAGATCGTTTTTCGGATTCTCGACAATGCTGCAAAATGTCCCGTTGAGGAACACTATGTCCTGCCCATACAAATCCTACACTAACACCGATGTTTTGTCCATGGGTTTCCCAGCATTTTGGTAATTCTTTTAGCCAGGCCAGTTGACGAGTTTTTAGAGATTTGGTGCTGTCTGTTAGGTCTGTTGCGGTGAGAGCTGTTCTACCATCATAAATGACTCCTAAAAAGTCATCGCCTCCGGCATAAATAATCCGTCCTAGGTCATCGGGAAATTGGGTTTCAAACTGTTTTCCCCAGTCTCGCATGGCTTGGCTGAAGTCATGGAGGGCTTGGTCGGGGTCAGCGGCTTCGGTGAGCTGCTTGAGGTGGTCGCCGACTTTGTCCCCATCGCCCATAAACCAGCCGGTCCAACGACCGGGGCTTTGGGTTTCCGGGTCGGGGAGGCGGATGATATCGGAAAAGTTGGACTCGAGTTTGGGAAAGTTGGGGTCAATCCGTTGGGCAATTTGGGGATGGGTAACTAGGCGTTTGACCAGTTCGGGGATGCTGATGCGTTCGGAGGGGTCGAGAAATTTTCCGGCGGCTTGTTCCTGGGGGCTTTTGCCTTCTAGGATGGCGGCGAGTTTTTGGTAGAACTCGTCAATTTGCTGTTTTTCATCCTGGTGACGCAGGGATTTGGGGTTGCGGGAGGGGGCGCCCAAGCCGGGCCAAGCAATGGCATCGGTTCCTGAAAGGCTGGAACTCTCGCCAATCCAGTTGACGGCACTCCAATCTCGTGAGAGTTTGCCCCGTTCTAGGTCGTTCATGGCGGCGGTGACGCTGGTTCCGGTTCCCCAGAAGATTTCCCAGGTGTGATTGCGCCAGAGTTCCCAGTCCCGTTGCCAGGTATAGTGAACGTCGTGAATCCGTTCTTCAATCCAAATTTGACATTCATCGAGGAGTCGCCGCCAGCCGTCTAGGAGGGCCTCGCGAGTGGCGGCTTCGGGGAAGTCACCTTTGATGAGGATGCGGTTGGGGAGTCCTTGGGTGAGGTCGGGGGAACCGGGGGAGATAATCTGGCAGTTGGCAGCTTGGGCGGCGTTGATAATTTGTTGGCTGAGGTAGGAGAGGATGAGGGAGGAGCCAAAGAGGTCTCGCAGTTTGCGGGATTTTTCGATGAACCCTTGCACTGGGGCAAAGGTGGTGGCGATGTAATGGGTCATAAGGTGGATTTGGGCAAGGTTAAAGGAGCTTAGAGGAGTGTTTTTTAGGAGAATAGACTGGTGAAACAGGACGGTTTGGCATCGCTTAGGCTTTTATTTTCAAGGTTTTAGGTGGATTTTGTGTCTTACTGGTTATGGCATGGCTTTAAGTGCGAGTTTGAGTCACTGGTTCCAGTGTCTATAAATCTATCGGTCGAATCCGGGGAATTTTACGTAAATTGCAGAAAATTGTTACAAAACTTCATGATTTGCTGGATTAGATGGGGGGTTTAGATGATGGTGGAACCCTGATGTTCAAAGGGGGGTGGGTTGCCCCAGGCTTCGATTTGATGGAGGACATGTTGGGTGAGGGGATAGAAGCGGATGCTATCTTCTTGGGGTTCGATTCGCTGTTGCAGTCGTTGTTGCAGTTCTCGATATTGTTTGGGACTGAGGGAACATTCAAAGACGGAGTATTGGACGCGGCGACCATAGCCTTCGAGAAGGTTGGCGATTTTTTTGCGTCGTTTGTCGCTGGGGATGTCGTACGTGATGACGTAGAACATGGGGAGGAGTTGGGAGGGGAGGGTTGAGGGAGGAAACGGTTGGGGTTAGCGAATTTCATAGGGTTGGTAGGGGTAGCTGGGTTGGTAGACAAATTTTTTGAAGGCTTTGACTTGTTGGCTGAGGAGGTGCCAGCGGGGTTGTTGGCTGCCGTCGGCGGCTTGGATGGTTTCTTCCATGCGTTGGGCGAAGTATTTGAGGTAATGGCTGCGGCCCTGGTCGTTGAGGAAACAGCCTTGGTCGCGATATTCAAAGTCTTGTTGCGTTAGGGTGCGAGAGTTGATGAGCCAGAGGACGAGGGAGTCGACGAGGGGGGCGCGAAATTCTTCGATGAGGTCGGAGGCGAGGGCGGCGTGACGTTCGCTGCCGCTATGGAGACAGGCGTGGTAGGGGTCGAGTCCTTGGAGTTCGAGCAGGCTAAGGAGGTGGTTCCACAGCACTTGGTAGCCAAAGCTGAGGAGGGCGTTGACGGGGTTACTGGGGGGACGGCGACGACGTTCGCGAAATTGGAAGTCGCTGTGGGTCAGACATTGGCCGAAGGCGGGGAAGTATTGGGCGGCGCCGGCTCCTTCGATTCCCATGAGGGCATCGATTTGATGGGTTTTGGAGATTTTTTTGATGAGCTGGGCGAGTTGCTCGATGACGATATCGAGTTGGGGGTTGGGGTGACGACGGCGTTGGCGCAGCAGGAGGGTGCGACTGTTTTTGAGTTTGCTGCGGACGATGTTTTGGGCGACGATGAGGCGGTCAACTTGGCTGAGTTGTTGTTGGTAGCGGGCGAGTTGGCGGTAGCCCCGCTCGATGGGAAGGATGCGACCGTAGCAGTAGCCGAGGCGGGAGAGGTAGGCGATGGGGATGTCTCGTTGTAGACAGGCGCGGATGGCTTGGGTGGTCATTTGGGATTTACCGAAGATGAGAACTTGTTCGAGGCGGGGAAGTTGGACTTTGGCAAGAATTTGCTCTCGCTGTTTGACGAGGAGTTGTTCTTGTTGCAGGCAGATGTAACAGCCTTGGCGAGAGAGGTAGAGGGTTTGCATGGTTGGGTTTCTGTGTGGTTTGTTCTAGGGTAAGGGGAAAACTGTTGGAAAAAATGAGGTTTGGTGCGAATGACAAACTTTTTTTCGACGGGGTGGGGGATGGGCTGTGATCCCTAGTTTCTCGTTAACCCCGTCGATAGGGCTTGGGATAAGGGTTTCAGGGGTTTTGGGGGAGGGGTTTGCAGTACATTGTGCTGAGGTTTGGGGACCCCGTCGATTTTTGGGCCTGGACACCTGACTCTGAGCGTGTTCTAATGGGGGTGACCCGCTTTTCTTTGTAGAAGTGGAATGAATGGAAACTTCCAGGCCTCGAGTTCGCTCAACATTTCTTCAAACACCCGCTTTTCTTTGTAGAAGTGGAATGAATGGAAACACTTTTGAGCTTAGCTTAGCGACTTCTCTTTTTATTTTCCCGCTTTTCTTTGTAGAAGTGGAATGAATGGAAACGGGAACTCCCGGCTAGTAGAGACCATACGTTGAGCGAAGCCCGCTTTTCTTTGTAGAAGTGGAATGAATGGAAACTGCATCGTTACGTAAGCGTCCATTAAGGACGCTGCGTATCCCGCTTTTCTTTGTAGAAGTGGAATGAATGGAAACTTTGTATCTCAAAAACTAAGTGAACTAAACTTAAATGAAGCCCGCTTTTCTTTGTAGAAGTGGAATGAATGGAAACCCCATAGTTTGGGGGAGAGCCACTCCCTTTTGTTTTAGTCCCGCTTTTCTTTGTAGAAGTGGAATGAATGGAAACATGTCCCAAGCAGACATGACCTCCCGATCTTCGAAGAAGACCCGCTTTTCTTTGTAGAAGTGGAATGAATGGAAACTTTAGAGTTGCACATTTACCGCCACTGCTTGTGTAATCCCGCTTTTCTTTGTAGAAGTGGAATGAATGGAAACCTCCCCTCATTAGGGCGGCCACGGTCTTTGCCGCTTCCCGCTTTTCTTTGTAGAAGTGGAATGAATGGAAACGAGATAATGCTTAAGAAACTCAAGTCCGTTTATGTTGCCACCCGCTTTTCTTTGTAGAAGTGGAATGAATGGAAACTGGGGTATTGTTAGCACATCATAGTGCACATCCCAACCCGCTTTTCTTTGTAGAAGTGGAATGAATGGAAACATCGGTCCCCGGCTCTCCGGCTTCGCCTTCAAGCTCGACCCGCTTTTCTTTGTAGAAGTGGAATGAATGGAAACTATTATTTAAGATCAGTCAATTCATCTAAGAGCAAAGCCCCGCTTTTCTTTGTAGAAGTGGAATGAATGGAAACTAGAAGCTTCTCAACGAACGCCCCCTGGTCCTCCGGAGCCCGCTTTTCTTTGTAGAAGTGGAATGAATGGAAACTTCAGGTCAGGGCTCACGTTCTCGAATACCTGTGCCACCCGCTTTTCTTTGTAGAAGTGGAATGAATGGAAACTTGCAACACAGTAGTTGAAGCTGTTGACGGTTTTAATCCCGCTTTTCTTTGTAGAAGTGGAATGAATGGAAACCCAGCCCAGCTTGGAGCTGGGTGTAGAGACCGTGCCCCCGCTTTTCTTTGTAGAAGTGGAATGAATGGAAACGGGGCATACCCGCCCAGCTTTTGGATATATACATAGCCCTGACCCGCTTTTCTTTGTAGAAGTGGAATGAATGGAAACGCCGCACTGGCGTAGTTTCTCTAGATCCTCCTCCGGGCCCGCTTTTCTTTGTAGAAGTGGAATGAATGGAAACTTAGAAATCTGTGTCCCACTGGACACTTGGACGGGGACCCGCTTTTCTTTGTAGAAGTGGAATGAATGGAAACAAGGAGAAAATTTATGGCCCGCACCTACCGAGTCATGAACCCGCTTTTCTTTGTAGAAGTGGAATGAATGGAAACAATTAACTATTTATTATTAAACTAAGTTAATTATTATGCCCGCTTTTCTTTGTAGAAGTGGAATGAATGGAAACTTTGATCTCCTCGGAAAGTTGGCCTTCAAGGGCGGACCCGCTTTTCTTTGTAGAAGTGGAATGAATGGAAACTAACCTCGCTGGCATACTGAGGTAGGAGACTCTATGGATCCCGCTTTTCTTTGTAGAAGTGGAATGAATGGAAACATGACCGTCTTGAAGTAGTATTCCGACTCCAGATCCACCCCGCTTTTCTTTGTAGAAGTGGAATGAATGGAAACTACCATTGAAGTTTAAAGAAGAAGGTTTCATAGGTTTACCCGCTTTTCTTTGTAGAAGTGGAATGAATGGAAACATGTCCATGCTGAAAGTCTCCAAAATTAACAATTAGGACCCGCTTTTCTTTGTAGAAGTGGAATGAATGGAAACATTGCCGGGGTTCCCCAGGATAAGACGTATTGCCCTTGCTTAAACCCGCTTTTCTTTGTAGAAGTGGAATGAATGGAAACGTCACGCGCCAGTCGAACCGACCAGCTTTACGTAACCCCGCTTTTCTTTGTAGAAGTGGAATGAATGGAAACAGGAGATAGTCTAGCTAAAAAGGTTTTAAGTTTTTATCCCCGCTTTTCTTTGTAGAAGTGGAATGAATGGAAACCCAGCGGTCTAAGACTGGGACCCCCTTGTGCCGGAGCCCGCTTTTCTTTGTAGAAGTGGAATGAATGGAAACAACACTATATTCAACCGTGTCGAGTGCCTTGGTCAGACCCCGCTTTTCTTTGTAGAAGTGGAATGAATGGAAACGTTTGATCTCCCAACTACAGAGCTTGGGATCAAGCAGGATGTCTACCCGCTTTTCTTTGTAGAAGTGGAATGAATGGAAACTTTAAGCTTTCGATGCCGAACATCACGTCACACTCCACGCCCGCTTCTCTTTGTAGAAGTGGAATGAATGGAAACTCGAACATTGCTGCGCCGTAGTTTTCCTCCTCCTCGAAGCCCGCTTTTCTTTGTAGAAGTGGAATGAATGGAAACCCTCAAATACGAGAGCCGGGAACCCGATTTTGGACAATTTTCCGCTTCTCTTTGTAGAAATGGAATGAATGGAAACCCCATCGACGCAACGACAACGGTCGTCATTGCGTTAGTAATCAAGCTGTAGACAACGGACTGATTTATGCCAACAGAACCCCCCCCAATTCCACCAAGAAACTGGGGGGTTTTCTAATCAGCTCATCACATTATCGAAACTTGACAGGGACCTCAAGACCCCATGATCTTTAACCCTGAAAGGAAAATGTCCATCCTTAATAGGGGTCAATCTCATCTTCCGGGGAATCCGAGAGGGAGGCGGTCATCTCCTGAGCCTGACGCAACAACTCCACTTCAGCGGGAGTCAGAATCCGAATAAATCCGTCCAGACAGAGGGAAGTGATGAGGGTTGACACCGTCACCAACACAGT
>SMDP01000013.1:21378-37274 GCA_012911965.1 Geitlerinema sp. P-1104 | reverse complement strand
TCTGAGGAGACTCACCAACTGGCGGGGAAGTCCCGCGCCATTTCGCCCACAGTTGCTTCAGCCAACGCCACAGTCGCCGCCACATGGCTGCTTCTCCTCATAGACCTTTCCCCAGTATGACGCGCTCCCCCCAGGAGGGCAACCACAAGGGATTGCCCCGACGGTCAAGGTTTCACCATTTCCTGAAAACTCTACATCGTTAGGAGTTGAGCCAACCTCGCAAACTATTGATGACCACCGGAGCAAAAGGTTCCAGCACCCCGTCTTGAGGTTGTCCAATCCGCCGTAGGGGCGAAAAATTTTTCGCCCCTACAATTTTGTATAAAATGCAACAAATTACACCGTTTGATTGGTCTCAGCAAGAGGCTTCAGTTGATTCAGGACTTCGTTAGAAATTCCCGACTCATTTTCTGCATCTTCACCATTGAATGAAGACAGAGAGAGTCAGAGAACGTAGAGGTGCGATCGCACCTTGGCAGGGGTTCATTTTCCCTGGCTGGCTTGTATTGGGGACAACATTATAGGGCGAAAGATTTTTCGCCCCTACGGTTCACTGGGAAAAACCTGAAAAATATCAATTCCTAATTTGTTCTGAATCAGCGATTGTGCTTGATTGGGATCTTGATAGATTAACTCCAACAATTCCCGAGCCGTCAAGCCCACTTCTTGAGCATAAAAACCCACTTCCGACATAATCCGCGCTTCTGATTGGCGTAAATACATACTTAAACAGTGACGAGCCTGCGTTGAGCTGTCCCGTTGGGTGCGAAAAAAGGCTAGGGCATTCAGTAGCCGGTCTTCATAAGGAGCTAACGGTTTTAAGTCCAAGGATTCAGGACGCTTAGAAGTCATAATGATTGAGCCAGTAAAAAAGCAGATGTGATGAGATGACCTAACCCGAAATACATCAGAAAAAACGGATCTCAAGAACGGATCCCCACAAGACCCTCTATAATATCAACATGATATCCAAGCAGCAGCGCAATAGAGGTCAATGGCATTGACTCGCCAAAACTCGAAACGTCCCAGGACTCAATCGGCGATGGGCTTTGGGATATTCCTACTGGGGCTGACGATCGCCATCACCATCCAGCGAGGACAGAATCAAGACCCAACCTTGGTTACAGCCCCCCCTCAAGCCTCCTCCCCGGAATCTCCATCTCCCCCGGAGTCCGAGGAGGACCGGCGTGAGTTCGGCCAGGATAGCCTCGCGGAACCTCCAGCGGCTGACTCGGCTGAGGATGTCCCAGCCTCCAATCCCGAAACGGGCGATCGCAGTTTTGACCAGACTAACTTCATTGTCCGCGCGGTGCGTCGGGTTGAACCCTCGGTGGTACGCATTGAACCTCAACGCCTCTATTCCGGGGATGACCTGGGCCCCTCTGACTTACTCGAACCCATCCCTTACTCCCCCTATTCCCAAAGTGCAGGAACGGGGTTTGTCATTGATGACGAGGGCCATCTTCTCACCAATGCCCATGTGGTGGGGAGTGCGGACCAGGTGCGGGTGGTTCTCCATGACGGCCAAGTGGTGCGCGGCCAAGTCCTCGGACGAGATACGATTACCGATGTGGCGGTGGTCAAACTCGACGGGGTTAGCCTGGCCCCAGTCCCCATCGGCGATTCCGATGACCTCAAACCCGGTGAATGGGCGATCGCCATTGGCAATCCCCTCGGCTTAGATAGTACCGTCACCATGGGCATTATTAGCGCCACGGGACGCAGTAGCCGCGAAATTGGCGTTCCAGACCGCCGCGTGGGATTCATTCAAACCGACGCCGCCATTAACCCCGGGAACTCCGGTGGCCCACTCCTCAACGCTTCAGGATCAGCCATTGGTATCAACACCGCCATTCTCGATGGGGCCCAAGGATTAGGCTTTGCTATCCCCATTAAAACTGCCCTGCGGGTTGGACAACAAATCATCCGCGATGGAACCGCTCAACATCCCTATCTCGGGGTTCGCCTCAAAACCCTCGATGCTGATCTAAAAGCAGAATTAGCCGAGGAAGACAACTTTCCTAAACTCACCGTTGAACAAGGGGTCTTAATTACCGATGTCGTCCCCAACTCTCCCGCCGCCGCCGCTGGCCTACAAATTGGGGATGTCATTCTCCGCATTGGCGATGTCCCGGTAGTGAATTTTGAAAGCGTGCAGCGTATTGTGGAAGAAAGCCCTATTGGTGAAGCTCTGGAATTAGGAATTTCACGGGGTCAAGATCAACTGACCCTAGACGTTCGCCCCGGCCAACTTCCCGAAAACTAACGCTTGCGTCATATCAAACAAGACAATCAATCCCTTACAAGGCTTAATCTAAGGGGTTTTGTAGTTGTTTTTGTGTCCTTATAGGATTGTCCATATCACAGTATTCACTCCCATGACCAATCGTCTCGTCAACAGTCAAAGTCTCTATCTTCGCAAACATGCCGAGAATCCCATCGATTGGTGGTATTGGTGTGATGAAGCCATCGAATTAGCCCGCCAGGACAACAAACCCATCTTTCTCTCTGTGGGCTACTCCAGTTGTCACTGGTGTACCGTGATGGAGGGAGAAGCCTTCTCAGACCTGGAGATTGCTGACTATCTCAACCAGCAGTTTGTCCCCATTAAAGTCGATCGCGAGGAACGCCCCGATATCGACAGTCTCTATATGCAGTCCCTGCAACTCATGTCAGGACAAGGAGGCTGGCCCCTCAACGTCTTCTTACTCCCCGACAGCCTCGTTCCCTTCTATGGGGGAACCTATTTCCCCGCCGAACCTCGCTATGGTCGGCCCGGCTTCCTACAAGTCCTCACCCAGTTACGGGACTACTACGACAACGAAAAGGATAAATTAAACCGCATTAGTGAGGATATGCTGACGGCCCTGCAACAAGCCGCCGAACTTCCCGCAGAGTTCAAACAGATTGAGAACTCGTCCCTCCTCAATGATGAACTCCTACAACAAGGACTAGAAGCCAGCATCCGAGTCCTGCAACCGGAAGGGGCCCCCTGTTTCCCCATGATGCCCTACGCCCAAACTGCCCTACGGGGAACCCGCTTCCAGTTAGATAAAGACTTTGTGGCTCAACCCCGCTGCGACCAACGGGGCTTTGATTTGGTACTTGGGGGAATTTTCGACCAGGTGGCGGGCGGATTTCACCGCTATACCGTCGATGCGACCTGGACTGTCCCCCATTTTGAGAAAATGCTCTACGACAATGGGCAAATTCTCGAATATCTCTCCAATTTATGGTGTTCTGGGACTCAAGATCCGGCGATCGCCCGGGCGGTTAAACTCACGGTGTCCTGGCTCAAACGGGAGATGATGGCCTCGGAAGGCTATTTTTACGCCGCCCAAGATGCCGATAATTTCACCAGTCCCCAAGAGCGAGAACCCGAGGAAGGGGCCTTTTATGTCTGGTCCGCCGCTGAGTTGCAAGACCAGCTCACCCCGGAGCAGTATCAGGCCCTAGAGGCAGAATTTCATATCTCCAAAGCGGGGAATTTTGAGGGCAAAATCGTCCTACAGCGTCGCCAGCCAGGAGTCCTCAGTGAATCGGCGCAAGAGGCTCTACAGCGCCTGTTTGAGAGGCGCTATGGGGCTGGTGTGGACCGCGAGCAATCATTTCCCCCAGCGCGAGATAATCAGGAAGCCAAATCTCGGGATTGGGCCGGTCGCATTCCCCCAGTCACTGATACCAAGGGGATTGTGGCCTGGAATAGTCTGGTGATCTCCGGCTTGGCGCGGGCCTCAGTGGCCTTTGCGGAACCGGAGTATTTGACCATGGCCGCCAAGACAGCCGACTTTATCCTCAATCATCAATGGATTGAGGGCCGCTTCTATCGTCTCAACTATCAGGGAACGCCCTCGGTGTTAGCCCAATCTGAGGATTATGCTCTGTTTGTCAAGGCCCTGTTGGATTTAGTCGAGGCGGGAGCGCCGGATTATCTCGATGCTGCTATTAATGTGCAAGCCGAGTTTGATGAACATCTCTGGAGTGACGAGTTGGGGGGCTACTATAACGCCGCTCAGGATACCAGTGGTGGGGCGATCGTGCGCGAACGAGCCTATACGGACAATGCCACCCCAGGGGCGAATGGGGTCGCGGCGATGAATTTGGTGCGTTTGTCTCTCTATGGAGAGGAATTACTCTATTTGCAGCGGGCCGAAGCGGTGTTAAATGCCTTCTTACCCATTTTGCAAAAGATGCCCCAGGCCTGCCCAAGTTTGTTTGGGGCCTTGGATTGGTTCCAGAATGCCACCTTGGTCCGAACCACCGCCAGCGAACTGGCTCAGTTAAAGGGGCGCTATTTGCCCGCAACGGTGCTGAAAGAGGTTAACGAACTGCCCGAAGGGGCGATTGGCTTAGTCTGTCAGGGCTTAAGTTGTTTGGAACCGGCCCGCGATCGCAACAGCCTCTTAGCCCAACTCGAACAGAGTCAAAGCCGTGTCGGTATCGGCTAAGCATTTCTGAGACTCAAGAGGGATGCCCTCCTGACGAGTCGAAAGGCTAAGATTAAACCGGTTGAGTGGGAGTCGCACTCTCTCAGTCCCGGAGTCCCGGGACTGAGTTCTGGCCACTTAGACCCGGGGCTAGAGATTCCCGATTTATGGGTGAGCGTCTTGAAACCTATTCTTAAGGTGGAATGTGAGATAGTTGATCTAACTCGTGCTTCTGGTCAATTCCTCTCAGAAATCACTCTGATCAAAGAGGTCTAGGGCTTAGGGGCAACAAGTTACACCAATCATGATTCACCACTCCCCCTGGTTCACCGCAAGGTGATGTAGGGGCCAATTTTCCATCCCGCCGATTGATCGAGTCTTACGCACGATCAGCGGCATTGTTGACGGATGTATCTCCGCTATTAGGAGGGTTTATGAGTTCCTCTTCTCGTCCAAATTCCGATTTTAATGACACGATGCAGTCTCCACTCCATCCTCCCAATCCAGACCCCAAAGAGTCCGTAGGCGATCATCCCCCAAAGGCTGGGGCTGATGCCTTGTTACGCCCCAAACCCCCCGTTCCACCGCCACCGGAGGATAAACCGGCCTCCCCAGCCGCTGAGGAGGCTTCAGCACCCCCTGAATCTCAACCTCCTCAACGTCCCGTTCCTATTCCTCCCCCGAGTGAACCTCGGCAATATCGAGCCATTGGTGTGGTTCGTGGCCGCTATGTCCCCTCCGAAGAGCAACTGACCCAGGGCCAGCTCGAAACGGGAGAGGACATGACTGTTGAGGCGGTGTTGTTGGGACGGGTGATGAGTTTGGTGAAAAACCATATTGACCTGGAACAAGACCATCTTTGGGTGGTTTATCCCAGAACTGGCCAGCGAGATGGCAATCTCCATTTACAAATTGTTGGGGTCTGGGAACCGGAAAAACTGAGTCAGGAGGAGTCTGAGTCTGAGCTTCCTCCTCTATCTTCTGAGGAGGTTCACGAAGGCTATTTTTCCGTTCGCGGTGAAGTGGTGTTTTATTCGGAAGAAGAGCAACGTGTGATTGTTAAAATCCGTCAAGGACCCCGTAAGGCGGGACAACCTCCGAAATTCTTTAAAGTGGCTCTAAAGGGAACGGCAACGGGCCGCGTTTTACGACATTTTTGGTCGTTTGAGGTTGAGCGTCAGGGTCAAGACTTAGTGATTTTGACTGGAGAAAATATGGGTGTAATGCCCCCGAAACGTCAGTCTCGCACCAAGTCGCCCCAAAATCGTCGCCCGGGCCGTCGTAAATCTGGGCCGGAGTCAAGGGGAAGTCGCCCAACTCCTCGTCCTAAAAAGGTTAAGGATTCTCAAACCCCAACTTCGGAGTAGATAACCGATAACCCCGATTTTCTCCTAGTAAAGTCGGGGTTTTTGCCGGTTGATTATGTCAATTTCTGTTAGAT
This sequence comes from Geitlerinema sp. P-1104, assembly GCA_012911965.1. GTDB lineage: Bacteria > Cyanobacteriota > Cyanobacteriia > Cyanobacteriales > Geitlerinemataceae > Sodalinema. The sequence goes on along the minus strand of SMDP01000013.1, from coordinate 31,406 downwards.
AATAGGAGAGAAACACATCATGCCCTCAAATGATAGTGGCCGCCTGGTTCTGAATCATTCAACTCATGTGGATGGGTTGATTCCTGTGTTGGAACGGTTAGTGTCGTTCCAAGGGATTCGTACCATTACCCCTGGGGTTATTTCGCGATCGCGCGGCCACATTCCCAAGTTGAAGTTACGAGTGTCGGTTCCCATTCGTGGCGGCTATAAGGCGATCGCCCGCGCTGGCAAAACGGTTCAGGAAGTCTTTGTTCTGACGAGCCTCTCGAAGGGTGAATTAGAACAGGCGATCGCCGAAAGTCTTAATTAACGAAACGGGATGGGTGCCGATGGTCAAATTACAAAATAATCGTCTCAAGTTAATCTTGGGGATTCTGGCTGCTGTCGTCTTGTTATCAGGGACGGTGGTCCTTTTAGCTTGGAGTGAGGGAACGGCTGAATCGGGAGAAGACTTATGGGAAGTTCTGGAAAATGTCATTATTACCCTCATGGGGGAATATCCTGATAAACCTAGAACGATTCCAGGTCGAATTATTCAGCTCTTTTTATTGGTTTTTGGAACCTTTTTATTTGGGACAATTATCGGTAAAATTTCCTCTCTATTTGTGACTCATGCCCTCTGGAAAGAACAGCAAATGAAGCGATTTAATAATCACATTATTCTCTGTAATTGGAATGGTAAGGCGGCGAGCATTATCCAACAACTCCTAGAGTCCAATCATGGAGAACCCTTAGATATTGTGGTCGTCTCTGCCTCGGAAGTGGTCGATTCCCGAGATTTTCATCATTTTGAGAATGTCCACTTTATCCAGGCAGATCCGACTCATCATGTCACCCTAGAAGATTTACAAGCCTTTCAAGCCAAAGCCATCATTTTACTCGCCGATGAGGAGAGTTCGGGCCCTGATGAAAAGAATGCTTTAATTGCCTTGGCGGTGAAACATTTGGAACAAACACCGGGCAAACAAAAAGATATTCATGTCATTGCTGAACTGGTGAATCTTGATCGCCGCCGCCATCTGCAAGAGGCGGGGGTTGATGAGGTAGTCTCGGCCCGAGATTATAGTTCGGGAATTATTGCCCAAAGTGCCATTTTCAGGAATATGTCGGTGGTCTATCAGCAACTGTTGACCTATTCCGATGATTCAAATGAGTTTTATTTTATTCAGCCGGGTAATTATCCCTCGGAGTTATTGGGAAAACGCTTTCCTGAGTTGGGAACTTGGATTAACAACTACAGTGCCAAGCATCCCAATAATCCCCTATTACTCCTGGGCGTTAAACGGGGCAATGGTGCGATTCTCCTCAATCCTAAACCGAGTCATTTTGACCATTTGGAGGAAGAGGATAGTTTGATTGTCATGGCGTTCCGTAATATTGAACGGATTGTCTGATCCCTGGGAAGTTAGCCCCTGGTTAATCGCTGTTGGGCTAACTGCGATCGCCCTCGAATGGCGGCTTCTTCATCCTCTTGATAAAGTTGTTGCAGAGATGGCTCAATGGATTGCCGTAATTCGGGGTCATGGAGTCCTTTCGCGAGGGCTTCTAAGCCGACAATGGCAGCATAACGAACCACCCATTCGGGATCAGCGGTGGTTTCGAGCAATCGCTCAAGCACCCGTTTTTGCGCTGTGACGCGCTCGGATGGCTCTAAGGCCTGCCATTGTAGGGTCCCGAGACCTCGGGCGGCGGCTCGTCGTACACTGAGGGCAAAATCGGCGGCAGCTTTGAGCAACACGTCCAAGGCGCGAGGATCGCCAATTTCGGCTAAGGCGCGAATGGCCCAGGCTCTGGCGCCATAGTTATAGCCGTCGAGATGCTCTAATAAGGGAGCGACGGCGGGTTCTCCGATGGTCACTAATCCCTGAACGGCGGCCACCGCTGCGCCGGGATTGTTGAAGCCTAAGACTTCGATGAGTTTGGGGATGGCGTGGGGGTCGCCGCTTTGGGCCAGCGATCGCACGGCCATGAGCAAACTGACCGCAGAATCAGCTTGGTCAACGTCAGCAAGAAGAGAGTCGAGGGTCATGAAACAGTCAGTCGTTATAACAGGTTATCCATCTGGGTCATGATCTCGATGGCCGCTTCGTCTAGGTCATCGATTTGAGCCAGGTGATGTTCCAAAATCCCTTTGAGGGCAATGAGTTTGAGGCTATTTTCGGCTAAGGTTTCGGCTATGGGAGTGACAGCTTTGAGATAGCCGATGGCCCCCACATCCATTAGGGCCGCCCGCCGTAGTTGTAATTCAGGGGAGCGTAGGGCGGCGATGAGGCGATCGCCATACTGCTCATCTCCAGTTAACTGATAGAGGGCCCGGGCAGCAGCAAAGCGAACCCGAGGCACATCATGCTCTAGGAAGGGACGCACCAGCTCAATGGCATCGGTTGCCTTCAAGGCTCCCAACGCCTCTAGGATTGCATCGTAGGGCTGCACCAGGTGCGGTTTACCGGGGACGCGGACAGCGGCTTCTACGCCTCCGTCGAGAAGGGCCAGCAAACCGGGAATGGCCTGAGAGGCCCCGAGCGCTTCTAAGGCTTGAGCGGCCGACTCGCGAACGTAGTAATCGGCACAGGTTAAACTGTCAATTAGAGCGGGAACGGCTCGTAAGTCCCCCAGTTTACCTAGAGCTTTGGCGGCGTTACGACGCAGGGGATACCCCCCACCGGGGGAACGATCTATGGTATCGCGCAGAGCCTCAATGAGAGCCTCCAGACCGCGATCATCACGGACACGAAAACGCCCCAGCCACCAAGCTGCATAATAGCGAGTGCTGGGGTCGTCGGTTTGTTGTAAATTGGCGATCGCCTGTTCCGTCGTCCAAGACTCGGCGGCGATCGCAACTTGTGTTTCTGACGGCTGCATGAGATGAGCAGATGTAGTTACTCTTGCGATCCTGATTCTTCCTCAGAACTGCCGTTGGGGTCAAATGTCATCGGCTCAATGCTAACAATTTCACCCCCCATACGGGTAATTCGTTGCATCTCCTCATTCATGCGGTTGTAGGGAACCGTCACGAAAATGCTGTCACTGCTACGAATGGGATAATCGTTCTTATCAGTTGCAGGAGACTGGCGCAGGCCACGAACCTCGTAGCGAAACATACGACTCCCGGAGGGAGTGCTACTGTTGAGTGCTGTAGAACCCATCATGGTTGGATGTCAACTCCTCTGTATTGATATAGCTAATCCGTGCCGACTTGAGAGACGGGAGCCGGTTAAACAGCACCCCATCTCTCAAATGATCGGTGGTCTTCGAGAACTAGATTCTGCTACTCCTCTAATCGACTCAAACCTGTTCTAGTTGGCAGGTTCAATACTCGCGACTTTTCCACCTTCACGCTGAATGCGTTGCAAGGTTTGGGAAAGACGGTTGTAGGGAACAAAGAAAGAACGGCTGCTACGGCGTACCGTAGGAGTTCCACCGCGACGCAGGTTGTTGGGATAGTTCCGTCCCAAGAGTTTCGTCACTTCGATGCGGTACATCCGAGTATCGGCGTCACCGGTGGCAGACAAGCCGTAGGTCCGAGAAGGAGCCACGCCAGCTTTCGAGGGACGATAGGCCCAACCTTCGTTTGAGTTGGAGGGGCCAATAACAGTCGAGGAGCTGTTGCGTCCGAGTTCTTGAGCCAGACGGGATTCTGAACCCCGCAGTTGCGCGCGATCGCTGTTAGCGTAACCGCGATACAACTGGAACATACGGGTGAAGCCCACAGTTTTTTGACCCCGTTGGGTGTTAAACCCACGATAATAGGGGACAACGTTGTCGCCGAAGTTCTCGATATACTCGACGGAATCGACATAGGAGTCGATGTCAGCGTCGTAGCCTTCGTTTTGGTACAAGTCCAAGTGGAAGATTACTTCGCTCTCGTCGTAGGGGGCGCGTCCGAGCAGATGTTTATAGTTCAACTCGGTAAAGCGAGTCTGAAAGTTGGTGTAAAAGAACTTTGTCTTATACAATTCAGACTTAGCCACGCAGCGAACGAACTCGCGCAGGGTGATGCTGCCATCGCATAATAGCGATTCAGCACTCGTCAGGCGTTCCGATGCCATGACGTAATCGTTCCCCAAAAGCTGACGGTAGACGGCACGGATGGCAATCTGAGCGTCGTCTTCCGTCCAGTTGGGGCGCAGTTCAACTCGGTTCGTGTCATCGTAGGCCGAGGTGCCGAGACGGGTTGCAGCGGTAGTAATAGCCAAAGTCTATCCTCCTAATTTTTTAACGACGGATATAAAAACAGCCCGGAACAGAAAACAACTTCAAGCATTGATGCTCTGTAGCTGCTTACCGTTCCGGGCTAGAAAGGCGATCTAGCTTAGAGCGTTAATCGCGTAGTCGAGGTAGGAGTTGGCTTCAACAGCGGAGTCGCCGGAGAGACCATGGTTGGCTTTGATGTATTTCAGAGCTTCAACGTACCAGGTGGGGGACAGCTCAAAGGTGCGGTTGATTTCGTCAATACCGGCAACGAGGTACTCGTCCATAGGACCAGTTCCACCAGCCACGAGGCAGTAGGTGACCATGCGGAGATAGTAACCGATGTCACGCGCGCATTTGGCTTTACCTTCAGCGGTCGAAGCGTAGTTCGGTCCCTGCATTTGGGTGGTGTAGGGGAACTTGTTGTAGACCGCTTGAGCAGCGCCATCCACGAGAGACTGAGCTTTATCGGTCAGTTGGCGAGCAGCTTGCAGGCTGGCGTTAGCCTGACGGAAACGACCAAACGCGGTTTGGATTTCGGTGCTGCTCAGGAAACGACCTTGAGAATCAGCTGCGGCGACGGCTTCGGTTAACGGGGTTTTCATTGTTGAATAATCTCCTGTGTTACAGTTTCAAATTAATTTTGAAAGTTGGAATCGATATGTGGTATCGATGACGTCTGATGACCAGACTGCAAGGGTTGCGAATTACGCAACAGCAGCGGCAGCGCGATCGAAGTAGGTGCCGATTTCAGACATCAGGCTGCTGCAATCTCCGGGGGTGATTCCAGAAGGATCGCCTGCGATTTGCAGAGCCGCTTCTTTCATTTTTTGAACGCCGACGGCAACGGAAGCACCGGGGGTTCCCAGAGCCACGTAGGTTTCACGTAGACCGTTCAAGCAGCGATCGTCGAGGACGCTAGCATCGCCAGAGAAGATGGCATAGGTGACATAGCGCAGGATGATTTCCATGTCACGCAGGCAAGCAGCCATGCGGCGGCTGGTGTAAGCGTTTCCACCAGGAGCGATCAGTTGGGGCTGCTCAGCGAACAGAGCGCGAGCTGCGTTGGCAACGATGGTGGAAGCGTTGCTGGTGATGCGGTTAACCGAGTCCATGCGCTTGTTGCTGTCTGCAACCATTTGTTGCAGTGCATCGAGCTGGGAGGCAGAGAGGTACTCGCCACGAGCGTCAGCTTGAGAGACGACTTTAGTGAATGCGTCGAACATGAATTAATCTCCTACTTAACTTGAGATGGGCTGGTCTAGTTCAAACGAGGTATTTTAACGGTTTGGCTCCTAGACGGTAGCCTGGGCGAGAAACCGACAGCCGACAAAACTGAGAAAGTTTTTGTCTTAGATGAGAGAGCGCGAAAATCGCTGAAACTCAACTTCCGTCGAATTGCTCATGCCCTTCCGATAAATTTATACACCGCCACAGAGCATTTGTGAGTTACGTTTTGTAAAGATTTTAAGAAGACCGAGATCATCTCTTAGCCAGTGTTGACCCTCAGAACCTGGATTGTGATTCCTTTGATGGGAACAGACAGACTCGGTATGAGCCGCAAGATGGCGGCGATTGACCTGCTCCGAGCTGACAGGAAAATCAGGGACTTTCCTGTCGGGATCTGTCTCCACTGTTCCCGTTAATGTAACGGAGATCACCTGAGGAAACGTTACAAAACTCTACAAAATGAACCAGATCTACATCCGATTTGCTTGAGTGACCGAGGAGACTTCCCTCGATCCTGACTCAGAGGCTTTGGGTAGATCCGGGTTAATACTCTGTGAGCTAACCCCTATCAGGTTAAGAGGCAGCCCGGATCCCGTCCACCTCAGTTGTGACTAATGTTACAGAAGTCAATAATTCGTTATCTCAAGCAATACTGTACGAGAACCAAAGATTAGCCTAAAAAAGCACCAATGCGTCCTGTAGCAGTAGTTTTACGGATAAATCACCCTAAAAAAGCTCCAGCTATCCTTAACATTTCGTAATTTATGGACTCCGTGCAGACCCCCTAAAATCGAGAAAATCCTCAACCTGAGAGTCCCTAGCTGACGTCACTGAGGGTAGAACTTGCCTGTGACCCTCAGAGAAAGCGTTACCCTGAAGGGAGGATTTTTGTTCCTCACACCGTTAGCCCCTTTGTAACCATGAGCGAAAACTTTTCCCCACGCCCCCAGTCTGCTCCAACTCCCAACCTTGACACGGCGTTCTCAGGTTTGCCCATAAAAGGACGCTACCGAGTCTTAAAGTCATTGAGCCATCATGGACGCACGGTTCTGGCTTTAGATGAAGACACGCCATCTCAGACCTTTTGTGTCGTGCGATCGCGCGATCGCCATCGCGGCGAACTACCTCTGCCCTACCCCGTCTTAATGCGTTGGGAGCAACTAGAGGATCACCCCCACCTGCCCAACCTACAAGCCGCTTTTGAAAGCAACGGCATCCAATACCTCGTAGACGAGTACATTCACGGCAAAACCGCCGAAGAACATCTACAACTTCAGGGAACCTGGACAGAAGAGCAAATTCGTCAACTGCTCAATCACATCTTACCCACCCTGCGGGATCTCCACGATCGCCAACTCCTACACCGAGATATTAAACCCCAAAACCTGATCCAACGGGACGGCCAATGGGTATTAGTCGATCTCAGCGCCCTCCATTGCACCGCCAGCCCCAACGGTCCCGAAGCCGAAGCCCTCAGTGGTTCCGCTGAATATGCCGCTCCTGAACAAATCCAAGGCCATCCCCTCCCCAGTAGCGACCTCTACAGCCTCGGGGCCACCTGCGTTCATCTCCTCACCGGCCAGTCTCCCTTTGACCTCTACGATGATCATCAGGGAACTTGGCACTGGCGCGATCGCACCCGTTTCTCCATCACCCCTCAGCTGACACGAGTTCTCAACCGACTTCTCCACCCCGATCTCAACCGTCGTTACGACAGCGCCGCCGCTGCCCTCCACGACCTGAATAAATTTGACTTACCGATTAACTGGGATGCCCTACTTGTCTTGCGTCCCCTGTCGAGCTTACTCGCCGCCTCCTTCGCCCTGACCCTCTTACAAATCTGGGGACAAGGTTCCCCCCAACTCAACTATCAAGCTGATTCCGTCAGTCCGTCCCTAGATAAAGTCATTCCTCGCAAAGACAACAGCCCCCCGATGATGCAAACCCTCAGCCAAGGGAAGGAATCGATTTGGGCCGTGGCCGTCGGTCAAGATGGCTCCATCGTGACGGGACGAGGAGATGGCAGCATTGAAATTCGTCACCCCCATCGTCATCTTCCCACCCAATTTCAAGCCCATCCTCAAGCCGTCTTCAGTGTCGCCGTTAGCCCCAACAGCCAGCTCTTAGCCACCACTGGCAACGATAACGCCATTAAAATTTGGGATATGCAGCGGGGAAATCTTCTGGCCACTTGGCACGGGCATCACGATGATGTGCATCATTTGCAATTTAGCCCCCGAGGTGATGTTCTCGCGAGTGCGGGCCGTGATGGTCGCGTCAAAATCTGGGATATGACCCATCATCGCCACCAGTCCATGCGCGATCGCAACTCCACCCCTCTCCATACCCTCAACGCCCATCGCGGGGAAGTTCGCAGTCTGGCCTTTAGCCCCAATCATCGCTTTCTCGTGACAGCAGGGGCCGATGGTAAGGTGCATCTGTGGGATTGGAAAACCGGTGACTATTTACAGCCCCTCGTCTCTAGCACCTCGGAAATTTGGTCGGTTGCCATTAGCCCCGATGGTGAAACCTTAGCCACCGGCGGTAAAGATGGAACCGTTGAGTTATGGGATATCCGCAGCGGCCGTCGCTCCCGTCAGAACACCCTACACCGTAACGCTGTCGTTTCCCTCGCCTTCAGCCCTAACCGGGTCTCCTCCAGCCTTGGCTCAGAGTATCTACTACTGATTGGAGATGCTCACGGGGATATGTCCCTCTGGCATACCGAAAGCGGTAGCCTCCATCGGATTCCATCTCATCAAGGCTGGGTGAGTTTTGACTTCACTGCCGATGGCCAATTCTTTGTCAGTGGGGCCTTTGACAATCGCCTGCAAATCTGGGGTCTTCAATCACTCCTAGAGTGAACTACCGAACGCTGAATCCCCCTCGTTCCTTGGCTGTTGCCAGGGAACGCCCCCAGGGTGGCTCTGCCACCCGTCCCAACCCGTTCGCTTAACTTTCCACCGATCCCTTATCCCCTCCCAACACCTTCTGCCCCAACGTCTGTAGGGATAATAAAAACAGTCCCAGAGCCGCAAAGCCAAAGACAAAGGTGGCTAAAGCACTCATGCCCATGACCAAGGTACGGACGGCTGCTGCGATGTTAATGGCTGTTTGGTTATCCGTTGCGAGAGGCTTTTCCGCAAAGGTTTGCACAATTGAGAGGGTTAAGCGATAGAGCAATAGGGAAATTGTGGCTGAGGTAAAGGAACCGGTAAAGCCCCGTAAAATTGTACGAGTATCATCAGGCATTTGAGTCATAACCGAAAATTAGATAACTTATAGACAATAGACAATTGAACCCGGACATTTATACTTAAGTTTTTCTTGACTTAGTGATAAATGTAGAGTTTAAAGGCGTATTACTTAATATGGCTTATTTTAGCCTAGGCAACCCGCAAAAGCCACAAGAGAACTTAAGCGTCTTTGAAAAAGCGGATTAACTCGCGGGCGCGATCGAGGAACTCCGCATCAGCATTCACTTTCGCGATCGCCCCTTGAGCCTCCCGAGCCAGGCGTTCATGCTCAGAGGTATTTTGAGCCTCTAAGCTATGGTGGGAACTCATCAAACCCGTTAGATCCTGACGCAAGCTCTCCAGTTGTCGCCGTTGAGCCGCGATGAGGGAATCCGGTTGCTCAGGGTTGACTTGGGCCGAGAGAGTTTGTACCGTCTGCTCCAGGGTGCGGACGCGATCGCGCAAACTGAAGAGATCCTCACGAGGATATTTTACCTCCTGGCCAATCGTTTGCAGACGGCTAGCCAGATATTGATAAAAGGCGATCGCCGGTCGTAACCCCGTCAGCAACAACGCCGCCACCGAACTAATATAGCCGATACGGCTCACCCCTGCGATCGCCAGTACATAGAGCGTCAACGCCGATAATCCATGAAGGGCGATCGCCACCGTGAGCGATCGCCGCACAATCAAGCTGACATAACGCACCTGCTCCCCATCCACCGCAATCCCCTTCTCCTGAGACTCTTGCGCCTCCGCCAGCACCTGTTTCGCCTTAAAATGGACATTCCAGGGAATCGTCGTAATCACCATCAACCACCAAAAACTAACCGCCCCCACCAGCCAATCGAGAAAATTACCCGCAGGAATCCCAATCCATTGCAACACCGCAAAGGTAATGAGGGTTACGAGAAGCCAAAACACCGTTAAGCCACCAAAGGTCGTCACCTCTTCAGTTTTCATAAGAGTAAGAGTTAGCCGACCAGCTAACCTTAAGACTGGAAAAAGACAAATTTGGGGGCAAACTTTGGCGTTGTATCAGTCGTGGACTTGCCAACTTTCCAGGTGCCAATTCCCAAAAACTGGCCGTCTTCTCGAAACACCGCCAACGAGTCAGCCGCCCCCTGCAACTGGTCCCGTTCTAACTCAAACCGCTGCCCCAGACACCACCGCTGTGCCAGATCCTCCGGTAGCCTAACTTGGGGCAAATGGGCGATCGCCACCTCAGGGGGAAACAACAGCCCCTCTACATCCTCCTGGCGTTCCACCCGTGCAATTAATGCCTCTAAGCCAATACTCTCCGCCAGATGGAAGCCACTACTTTCCGTTCGTTCGAGTTGCACAAGAGTGGCTCCCGTATCGAGAACAACC
>SMDP01000013.1:0-20758 GCA_012911965.1 Geitlerinema sp. P-1104 | reverse complement strand
GGGGAGAAGGTTCAATGAGCGATAGTCGAAGTGGCGGTCGCCCTCTTTTGGGGGTCTTTAGGGAGTTCGGGGGGTTCCTAACTCAAAGGCGTTGTGAATGGCTTGGAGGGCTTTGACGCCGTCGGCTTCGGAGATAACACAACTAATTTTGATTTCTGAGGTGGCGATGGTTTCGATGTTGATGCCATTTTGGGCCAGAGAAGCAAACATTTTGGCGGCGACTCCTGGGTGGCCGATCATACCGGAACCCACAATGCTCACCTTGGCGATCGCCGGATCAACCACTAGAGAACCACAATCCAAGGCGGCAATGAGGGGGGTTAATAAGGCCTCTGCCGCTGCTGCATCGGTTTGAGACACAGTGAAGGCAATATCTCGTCGGGGACAGTCTCCGACAATATGACAGCGTTGGGACTGAATAATCATATCTACGCTGATATTTTTATCCGCTAGGTGTTGGAAAATCTTAGCCGCTCGTCCCGCTTGATCGGGAACTTGTAAAATTGCTAAACGGGCCTGATTTTGGTCGAGGGCGACGCCGCGCACCATAGGCGTGAGTTGGCTAGACTCTGAATCTAGGCTCAGTAACTCCTGTTCCCGAACCGTGGAGGGATGCACATCAAAGGTTTCACAGAGAGAGGCGATCGCGCGATCGCCGTCCTCCGCCGCCACCACACAACTCACCTTCACCTCACTCGTCGAAATCATCTGAATATTGACTCCCGCCGCCGCCAAGGCTGAGAACATCTCGGCCGCCACCCCAGGCCGGCCAATCATTCCCGCACCGACAATGCTCACCTTCGCGATTTGCGAATCAATCAAGACATCGGTATCTAGGGTTGAGTTAGACCCTGTCAAGGCTGGGATGACCGCCTGGGAGACGGACTCAGCCCGCGTTAACATCTCCTTGGTCACCGTAAAGGCAATATCATTCGTGTTGCCCTCATGAATCGACTGCACAATCAAATCCACATCCACCTGTTGGCGACCAATTTCACCAAAGAGCGTCGCTGCAATTCCAGGGCGATCGGGGACTCGTAACAGTGCCACCTTCGCCTGATCCGCATCAAATTCCACCGCATCCACCGGATGCACCAACTCCAATCCCTTTAATTGCCGGGGTTGTCGAGGCGGGGCAATGACACGGGTTCCGGGATCATCAGTCCAACTTGATCGCACCACCAGCGTCACCCCATAATTACGGGCAATTTCCACCGCCCGAGGATGGAGTACTTTGGCCCCTAAACTAGCTAACTCCAGCATCTCATCACAGGTGATTTCCGGCATCAGCTGCGCCTCAGGAACCAAGCGGGGGTCCGTAGTGAGGATACCGGGGACATCCGTATAAATTTCACAGCGATCGGCATTCAGGGCCGCCGCCAGGGCCACCGCCGAGGTGTCTGATCCGCCACGGCCCAGGGTGGTAATTTCTAAATCATCCCCCTGAGCGATGCCCTGAAATCCAGCCACCACAACCACCTTGCCATCCTGAAGATGTCGTTGCAGACGCTGGGTTTGAACCTGAAGAATCCGGGCCCGACTATGTTCGGCTTCCGTGACAATTCCCACCTGGGCCCCCGTCATGGAGATGGCCGGTTGTCCGAGTTCCTGAAGGGCTAAACTCAATAGGGCAATCGAGACCTGTTCTCCCGTCGACAGCAACATATCCATCTCACGACGACAGGGATTGGAGGAGATTTCAGTCGCTAACTGCACTAAGCTATCCGTGGTTTTGCCCATGGCTGAGACCACAACCACCACGGGGTGTCCCATTTCGGCTGTCTTGGCTACCCGTTGAGCCACAGCCCGCAAACGCTCCACTGAGCCAACGGATGTGCCGCCATATTTCTGTACGATAGGTGCCATACTCTCCCCCCAGATTTCAATTGAGCCGGTCGGTTATTGTCCCATATTTCCTCGGAGATTGACTATCATCCTCACAAATTCATATAAATTATGGCGGATCCGAACTGGGTTTAATCTTGGGACAGTTACCAAGGAAGTTGGGAATCTCCTTGACGTTGTTGTTGCTGTCGTTGATGGGCCCGTTGTCGTAAAATCTCCGCTTGCGTTTGCCAAGTGGGACGGGGGGGCGGTTCGGGTTTACGGGTTAGGGGGCCTTTGCGTAGGGTATGGTTAGGAGTGGGTGGAGCTGGCCGCTGGGCGATCGCCTTGGGGACTTGGCGCAGTTCCTTGCCTGACTGGGCAGGAGTGGCGACAGAACTACCATCAGGTTGGCGTAAGTCGTTGATGAGGTGAATCATGCGGGGGAACAAGCGGCGAACCATATCCCGTTGTCGTCGTCGTAGAGGCGTCACCCCGTTACTGAGTTCTTGTAGATAGGCTTGTAACTGACGGATATTTGCCTGAACCTGTTGGATATCTTGAGTTTCTAGGGGGGCTAAGCGTCCTTTAATCACTGCCAGTTCCCGATGTAGGAGAGCAATAGCATTTTCAGCCCGTTTGTATTCTGTGGCTTGTTGGGGGCTGGTTAGGCTTTCATACCAACGCTGTAACTGTTGAATTTGCCCAATGAGTTGTTGTTCTCGTTGTCGTTGTTCCTGGACATAGGCCTGCATCTGCTGTAAGTCGTCTTGCAGGCTGGTCACTCGCTGTTGTAGAGCGTGAATCTGTTGGGGGTTGCTCTGGTTGCGAAGCTCACGGTTGACACTTTCGAGCTGATCGCTCATGAGCTGCTGGTTTTGTTCGAGTCGTAGCACCCGTTGCAGGACTGGATCCAATTCTACGGGATCTGGGAGAACCTGTAGGGTCTCATAGAGTTGCGTCACGGCTTCTTGGTACTGCTGCTGCATCCGTTGGTGGAAGCGTTGGCGATTGAGAACACCAAAGGACATCGAGAGAGTGATGGGAACCGCTGCATGAAGCACCTGTTGCGTCACCAGGGCTACACCAATTCCTACCCCGGAAGCCGCCAAGGAGGCCATTTCTAGCACTTCTAACACCGGTTTGCGGCCTCGACGAGCTGGTGGGGGAGCCTCCGCAGGCATCGTAGAAGGGTGAGCGTTTGACATAGTGAAGATATGGGATGGATTGCAGCGGACAACAAAGCCAAACTCGGGCGATCGCAGGGAGACCCGCCGAGGTTAACCGCTAGTTTAGCGGATCGTTCCGCGTCAGACCAGTCGCCTCTCCTCCTGGGGGCTTAGCCCATATGTCCAGCTAGATGAGCCAGTTGTTTGAGGTTGAGAAGATACATACTCTCATCCGCCTCGTTGATCTCAATCCAATGTTTACTGACTAACTTCGCCAGCAGCTTCTGGGACTCTTCCGGGCTGATATCCGAGACATTGGCTAAATCCTTGGGGTCTAGGTTATAAATCCGGGTACCGCGATCGGTCACTTCGCCGTAGTTTTCCCCCAATGAGACCAGGGTTTTTGCTAATTTAATAGCGGGGGGGCGGTTGCGCAATTGGAAGCGGACATTGGTTTGACGCAGCCGACGGACCATCAGTTGCAGCATTCGGTGATGAAGCTGCACATCTTTAAACAGAGTTTGGATAAAGCGTTGGGCCGAGACACTCAGGAGGGTCACCTCACTGATGGCGATCGCATCACTCGAGCGGGGAGACTCATCTAAGATAGCCATCTCCCCAAAAAAGTCACCCCGCCCTAAAATCGCCAGAGTCACAGCATCCTCTCCCGAGAGGCGACGCACCTTCACCCAACCCGAGACCAAAAAATACACTGCGTTTCCCCAGGCATCCTCCATTAATACCGCTCGATTGGGAGGATATTCATGTTCATCGGCTACCGATAACAGCCAATCGACCGTTTCCGGATTTGCTGCGTTAAACAGAGGGAATAGCTCGCTAAAGGCTTCGCTTTGCATGAAAGTTGGGGAGAAAATCGCCAGTCTAAGGAACGTCGCCGTTGAGGCGGCTGTTAGGCTAAAAAACAACGCCAACAGCGCCGAAACAGACGCCTACAAAAACATTGAGGACGACGGATAACAGCCGAACTGCCGAAAAACCCGCGTCCTCTTGAATTTTAGCATTCAGACCTAGGGTTACGATGTTTCCTTAGAAGATGTGCCCAAGATGTGCCTAAGATGGCGATCGCCCATCAGCCGATCTAGGGCGCTAACCCACGACAATATCATCTAAGAGAATCTTATTGGCAGCACTGCCAATGGCCACGGAGCGGGCCACCCCAGAAAAGGGTAGAGTCACCGTCTCAAAGACATCATAGGCTCGGGGAAAGTCTCCCTGAGGAGTTTCCGCTAAACTCAGTTGAGCTAAAACCTGTCCGCTGCCATCGGGACCTGAGAACACCGTCACCTGATGCTCTCGGAAGGGGGAAGCATAGGCAAAGGACACCTGACCGGCAAAGCCTTCTTGAACCGTAAACCAGAGGCGATCGCCCTGATTATAAGACACCGCCGTTTCCCCACTTGGGGCGGTTTCAAAATTGCCTCCAAAGCCCTCTCGCACGCCCATATCACGCAGTCCCGTGGCACTTAGGAGGGCCAAGGCATTTTCCGAGAATTGCACCCCTTGAGCGCCGTAGAAATCCCTAACGGGGTTGAGATGTCCCACTCCCTCAAAGGAAAATAGAGCCGGCACATTACTCGGGGCAATGGTTAGGGTGGCGGACCCTCGCGCCCCTAAACTGGCTCCATTGGTGGGATTAGCCAAGACTAAGCCCAAGGTTTCGGGGGGTTCAATCAGACTGTCATCGACAATGGGTAAGCGCACCACCTGCACAGTCTGTCCATCGGCAAAGGTCACCGGAATCGGCGTATCATCAAAATCTCCGGGAGCCACTGCCGTCTGACTAAAGGGAATTACCGTCACCCCGACCTCTCCTTGGCTGCCATTGAGTCGCTGTAGGGAAATCTCGGCAAACTCATTGCCATCCTCCTCCACAAAGTAGTTGGCGGAGGTAAAGACAATCTCGCCCGGTGACCCCGGTTCAGGGGGATCTGGGGGCAGTGGTTCTGGGATATCCGGGGGCGGCGGTTCAACGGGAAACACCTCTAAAATAGCGGTGCGCGGTCGAATTAACTCCGTTCCCTGGCTGGGATTACTCAAACTTAAATTCACCGTTCCCGGAGCCTCTAAGTTAGACTGTTGGACTCCCGTGATGGTAATGGTCTTCTGCTGTTCCCCCGGCTCAAAGCTCACCGGAATCAATCGCTCGTCAAAGCTGTCTGGCAGGGCTAAGGTTCCCTCACTGACGGCGATCGTCGCCCGTGAAGCCTGCTCAAGATTGCCCGCACGGACTAGCACCACATCCATAATCGGTGTGCCATCTTCCTCCACCTGAAAGATGGACTCGGCAAAGGAGAGAAACGCCGGTTCCATCGGGCTGGGCATTAAATCAAAAAAGCTTTCGCGATCGCCCCCTAAGCTTAAGCCAGCACTGGGATCAGCCAAACTAAATCGCAGCCGTTCTAGATCAGCGGCTTCCTCAGCCAGCGGGATGCGAACTGTTGTCGTGGCGCGGTTGGCCTCAAATTCAGCTCGCAAGGACTGTAACGACTCACTCACCTGGGCCATCCCATCACTCAAGTCCAAGGTGACCGCTGCCGCTTCCGTAACATCACCACTGCGAACTAAGGTGACCTCAAAGGCTTCAATGGGATCCTCCTCACTGGCTCTGAGGGGTCGAACCCGTTGTAAATTAACAATCATCGGTTCAGGCTCAACTGGCTCCGGTTGGAACAGCTCCAATACCGCCTGAGCCTGAGGTCCTAAACTGGCCCCTCCCAGGGGGGTTTCCAGTTGCAAGGTCACCTCCGAGGCTCGCTCAGCCAGGGACTCATCCACGGCAATTTGCACTGTTTTCTCCCGTTCCGTGGGACCAAACAGCACCCAAACCCGCTCTGGTTCCTCATTGTCCCCGTTGTCTTCCCCATTTTCGACCCGAGAGGTCACGGCCACAGCAATAGTGCTACCACTAGAGCGATTTCGTTCCAGGGTCACCTCCTTCACCAGATCTCCCGCCTCATCCTGTTGCAGCCGCTCTTGAGTGAATTGAACCTCATCTAAACGGACGACGGTTTCCTCGCTGATTTGCGCTGCTAACTGGGGGTCTTCTGAGAGTAGCCGTGCTAGAACTTCACCAGTGTCTCGCACCCGGATCTCGACTGTTGGCGGATCCCCCTCTCCGGCACGAATCTCTAAATCCTCAAATTGTAAAGACCCCATCAGTCCTAGACGGTCTTGGCTGGGGTCAAAGTCTTCGATAATCACGTCCCGTTCCGGGGCCTCCTCATCTAACTCCAGATGATCCTCCAAGGCCGCCTCAATCAAGCGATTGCGCTCATCGACTAAATCCGGCTGGTCCGACTCAAAGGCATCGGGGTTATTGAAGAGTTGGTTAAGGTTGTTAAGGGGAAAGCGTTGAGGCTCAAAATCAGCAAATTGGGGGACCAGTGAGGTTAAATTGAGCCGCAGTTGCCGCTGGGGTTGCAGTAAAAAGATCGTATTGCCCGCGCCCCCCCGTAAGCGGTTGCGTCCCCCATCGCCGCCAAGGATATTATCCCCAGAGCCGCCTACGAGACTGTCATTGCCTGCGCCCCCCCGGAGAATATCATCGCCAGAGCCGCCACTGATGACATTGTCTCCAGCTCCGCCGAGAAGCACATCGTTGCCCCCGAGTCCCAGGAGGGTATCATTGCCCTCAAAGCCGAAGAGAAAATCATCCTCTTCGCTCCCGAGGATGACCCGAGATGGCAGACCGGTGAGGGTATCTTGATGATTGACATCTGTGTCATCAGTGATCGGCCTTGGCTCTTCATTCACAGGCTCTTCATCTAGGGGAGTCTCAGGCATGGGGGTGTCAGATTCTTTAATGGGATCAACGGGCAACAGTGGGTTGCGTGAGCGGTCAGAGGGGTTAAATAGGGACGAGAACATGGTTGGGATGTACGTACTCCGTGACAGTGAACCGTGACCCTTGGCCGGTGAATGGGGAGCTAGTCTGACCAGCGGTCATGGGTTCAGCGTCAAGGGCGAACTCGGTTCACCCCGACGTTGTCTGTCCGGCTGACTCCCTAACCGCTGATAGCTCGCACAAAGGTTTCTAGGCGATCGAGGCCCTTTTCCACCGAGGCCAGGTCTGTGGCATATGACAGACGAAGACAGTCATCGGTTCCAAAGGCGATGCCCGGTATGGCGGCCACGTGGTACTCCTCTAAAAGACGTTCACAAAACTCGTAGGAGGGAATGCCCAATTTTGAGATGTTGACGTACATATAAAAGGCCCCTGTGGGTTTGACCACGCTGGTTCCCGGCAGTTGGCTGAGGCGATCGTACATATACTGGCGACGCTTGTCGAAGGCTTGACGCATCTGTTCGATGCAATCGCGAGATTTGGGGTCTGTCAGAGCGGCGATCGCCCCGAATTGGGCAAAGGTGCAGACGTTGGAGGTACTATGACTTTGCAGGGTGCTGGTGGCTTGAATTAGAGGCAGAGGAGCCGCTAGATAGCCTAAGCGCCAACCGGTCATGGAATAGGCCTTGGCAAACCCACTACAGGTGATGGTGCGATCGCCCAGTTCCGGGGAAACTGCCCCGATACTCAGATGTTCGGCGCCATCATAGAGGAGTTTTTCATAGATCTCATCAGAGAGCACCAACAGGTCATGGTCTAAGACCACCTGCGCCAGCGCACGAATTTCCTCGGGGCTATAGACCATTCCCGTCGGGTTGGAGGGAGAATTGAGAACAAACAGTTTCGTCCGCTCTGTAATCGCCCCCTTCAGCTGTTCCGGGGTGATTTTGTATTGAGCCTCGGCGCTGGTGGGGAGAATCACGGGGACTCCCTCCGCCAGTTTGACAATCTCAGGATAACTCACCCAATAGGGAGCCGGGATAATCACCTCATCTCCCGGATTCACCAAGGCGGCGATGGCATTGTAGATCGCTTGTTTCCCACCATTGGTCACTTGAATCTGTTGTGGGCTAACATCCAATTGGTTGTCTGTTTGCAATTTCTGGGCAATGGCCTCTCGTAGCTGAAGTTCTCCGGCTGCGGGACCATAACGAGTTTTTCCCTCATCCAAAGCTTGCTTCGCCGCCTCGACAATATGCTGAGGGGTCGGAAAATCCGGTTCCCCAGCACTAAAGCTACAGACATCAATACCTTCGGCTTTCATGGCCTTCCCCTTGGCCGCGATCACCAGGGTCATAGAGGCGGGGACTTGAGCAACTCGTTGAGACAGGATCTGGGAAATGTTCATTGTGGATTTTTTAAAGCAGTGTAATCATCAGCCAACTGGATTAGGGGAATTTTACCCTTATCCCTCAAAGCTCGGATATTCTTGGCAACTCACTCATGTCAGACGACGGTGACATCCACCGCCGCTGTATCCTGGAATATATGTTCCTCCAACGCTTCCTACAGGATTTGTCAAACCGATTACCACTACGTACTGTTCTGATTGTGCCCTTTGCCTTGCAAATCTTTGCAGCAGTTGGACTGACTGGGTATCTCTCCTTCCGCAATGGACAGCGAGCGGTGGATGAACTCGCACAGCAGTTACAGGGGGAAATCAGCTTCCGTATTGAGGAACGGCTCGATAGCTATCTGGCTCAGGCTCATTTGATTAATCAGATGAACGCCATGGCGGTTCGCCTCAACAGTCTCGATGTGAGCAATCTTGAGCAACTCGATCGCCATTTTGCCCAACAGATTCGTTTGTTCGAGGCCATCAGCTATATTTATTTTGCCAACCCCCAGGGGGAGTTTAGCGGCGCGGAGCAGGTTCCTGGAGAGTTACCCCGCATTGGCCAAGCGGGACGTCGCGGCCCCGATAATGATAATTTTTATACCTATGCCACCGATGCCACAGGACGGCCCACGGAGCAACTGTCCGCTGTCCCCAATTATGATGCCCTGACTCGACCCTGGTATGTTGGGGCCGTGCGGGGGCGATCGCCCGCTTGGGAAGAGGTTTACGTCTGGTCGGCCCCTTATAAAAACCTAGCACTCCCAGCGGCAAAACCAGTTTACGATGACCAAGGGCAGTTACTGGGGGTGTTTGCTGTTGATTTGTCCCTGCTGGATATCAGCACCTTCTTAGGCAGTTTGCAGGTGGGCAAAACGGGAGAAACCTTTATCGTTGATCACCAAGGACAACTCATCGCCACCTCCGCCTCAGAACCTCCCTTTTCCCAAGATGAGGACAACCCCCATCGGCTCTACGCTAGTGAAAGCCAAAGTCTCCTAATTCGAAAGACGGCCAGCTACTTATTTAGCCAGTTGGGAGGCTTTTCTCGCTTAGAGACCTCCCAACAAGACCGCTTCGACCTTGAGGGAGAGACGCAGTTGGTGCAGGTACGACCCTTTGAGGATGATTTTGGACTCAATTGGTCGATTGTAGTGGTTATTCCTGAACGGGATTTTATGGAGCGCATCCATGCCAATACCCGCAACACCCTCTGGTTATGCAGCTTGGCTCTGGTGGTCTCCACGGCGATCGGGGTGGTGACGGCCCGGTGGGTGGTCTTGCCGTTGCGACAACTCAAAGAGTCAGCCCAAGCTCTCTCCGATGGACAATGGGAGCATGAATTGCCCCTAAAACGTCAAGATGAAATTGGTGATTTAGCCCGCTCGTTTCAACGGATGGCGGGTCAACTTCAACAGTATTTTTGCGATTTGCAAGCTAAGAATGAACAGATGCAACGGCTCGATAAACTCAAAGATGAGTTTTTAGCGAATACCTCTCATGAACTGCGCACGCCCCTCAATGGAACCATTGGCATTGCCGAATCTCTAATCGATGAAGTTGCCGGCCCCATCAATCCCCAACAACGGTATAACTTGAACTTGATTGTCCAAAGTTGTTACCGTCTCAACACGCTTGTTAATGATATCCTTGATTTTTCTAAGCTCCGATATAAGCAAATTAACTTAAACCCAAAACCAGTCGGCATCCGGGAAGCGGTTGACTCCGTCTTGAATCTTTGTCAAAGTCTGGTCTCTCGCAAGAATGTGCAACTGATTAATGCGATTTCTCCTCAACTTCCCCTTGCCTATGCCGACGAAAATCGCCTGCAACAAATCCTCTATAATTTAGTGGGCAACGGCATCAAATTCACAGAAGAAGGCTTTGTGGGGATCTCGGCGGTCTATTCCCGCCAGCCAGAACACCTAACCTCTCCAGTTGATGAGCCACGTGACTTGCATTTAACGGCTCAGCCAGAGTCTCATACTAGGGATGAGGAGGGAGAGGTCGGAGAGGTCTCTGAAGACGATTTAAAAGGATATTTACTCATTACGGTCTCAGATACCGGGATTGGCATTCCCCCGGACAAACATAAGTCAATTTTTGCCTCGTTTGAACAGGGGGATGGCTCTACGGCCCGTGAATATGGTGGCACTGGGTTAGGATTAGCCGTCACGAAACAGTTAGTAGAGTTACATGGTGGCACTCTAACTCTACAGTCAATTGTTGGCAAAGGCTCCCAATTTACCTTTAGTTTGCCTGTGGTTACCCCGGATCAGCAAGAGACCGATCATCTAGCCACAAGTGCGCAACCTGCGTTTCTGGAGGACGATTCCTCGGAGGACAATTGGTGGTCTAAATTCCCATCCCAGGTAGACCAGGTTCAGAAACCGATCGCAAAAGTTTCCCAGCAAAATGGTCGTCAGGACGCCTTAATTCCTGTATCTGAAATGAAACGGTCTGAAACGAGACAGCCTGCCTCGCAAGAGACGCAACCTGTCTTGACAGATGAGGAGTCCCAGAAGCTATTTAGTATCCTGATTGTCGATGATGAGGCTATTAATTTACAGGTCTTGATGAATCATCTTTCCTTGGAAAATTATCAGGTTACCCAAGCAAGCAATGGACTAGAAGCATTAGACCTGATTGAGAATGGCGTTAAGCCTGATTTGGTCTTACTTGATGTCATGATGCCCAAAATGACGGGCTATGAAGTAACTCAAAAAATTAGGCAGATCTATCCGGCTCATGAGTTACCCATTTTATTGTTGACGGCGAAAAATCGTCCGGAAGATGTAGTCGTCGGCTTACAGCAAGGGGCTAATGATTACCTAACAAAACCTATTAATAAACGAGAACTTTTAGCTCGGATTAAAACTCATCTAGATTTGTCAAATCTAAGCTTGGCTTATGCAAGGTTTGTTCCTAAGCAATTCTTGAAATTCCTGGATAAATCAAGCATTATTGACGTTGAATTGGGAGATACTGTTGAGAAAGAAATGTCAATTTTGTTCTCAGATATTCGTGATTTTACAAAATTAAGTGAGGGCATGAAGCCTGAAGATAACTTCAAGTTTATCAATGGCTACTTATCCCGAATGGAACCGGCAATTCTAGATAATAACGGCTTTATTGATAAGTATATTGGTGATGCCATTATGGCCTTGTTTGGGGGAACGGCTGATGATGCTGTTAGGGCGGCGATCGCCATGCTAAAAAATCTAGAGAAATATAATAGAACCCGCCAGCGACCTGGGCGCAGACCCATTAGAATTGGCATTGGCATTAATACCGGAACCTTAATGTTGGGAACCGTGGGTGGGGAACGGCACATGAATAGTACAGCGATTAGCGATGCCGTCAATCTCGCCTCACGGGTGGAAGGCCTCACAAAAGTTTATGGGGTATCTCTACTTATTTCCGAAGACACGTTTCTCAAGTTAAATGATAGCTCGGACTACCAAATTCGTCTGATTGACCGAGTATTGGTGAAAGGAAAAACTCAGCCCACCTCTGTATTTGAGGTGTTTGATGCAGATGTGGAGGCGTTGCGACTTGGCAAAGCGGCAACCCGAACTAACTTTGAACTGGGATTAGCCTATCTGCAAGGTCATAACATTCAGGAAGCCGAGGATTTGTTTCTAGACTGCTTGACCCAAAATCCAGCTGATCGGGCAGCAAAAATTTATCTAGAACGCTGCCAGCAAGCCAAATCTCCTTCCTAGACCCAAGGCCGATGATAGGATGGTCTTGACCTCATCGGAACATCCTCACCGTTTCAGTGTTATGAACCGCTTAACCTTTCTCTCGCTCTTTAACCCCGATCTGACCATCACCCTAGATCAGTTACGTGAGGGGGGGGGAGCGATCGCCCCAGAAACAACTGAAGCATTAACCATTGAGGTGAGTCAAACCCAGGTTGCATTAACCGTCAATCAACCGGACCTGCAAGGATTGGCCCTAGAATACTCCCTCACCCCAGACTTCCAGGAGGTTGAAGGGATAAGCCTTAGTCGGCGGGAGTCAGACAGCGCCGCCTTAGAGGTAGCGGTCACCGGACTAGACCCCAATCAGGTCTATTATTATCGCCTCACCGATGACCAAGGGAATTCAGGGGTGGGCCGCTTTGAAACCCTGGTTGATTTGGGTTTTCCAGTCACCGGCGATCTGGTGGTATTTGGGGATAGCTTATCCGATACAGGCAACCTCTTTTTAGCCCAAAATCAGACCTTTCCCCCCTCTCCTCCCTATTTTCAGGGACGCTTTTCCAACGGCCCTGTGATTCCCGAATGGATTGCAGACCGTTTAGGGGTTCCCCTCCCCATCCCAGCTCTCATTGGTGGCAGCAATTATGCCTTTGCTGGGGCCCAAACAGGACCCGGATT
The DNA here is from genome assembly GCA_012911965.1 of Geitlerinema sp. P-1104. Classification (GTDB taxonomy): domain Bacteria; phylum Cyanobacteriota; class Cyanobacteriia; order Cyanobacteriales; family Geitlerinemataceae; genus Sodalinema. The sequence continues at coordinate 8,179 of SMDP01000013.1, read as the reverse complement.
GCTCGATACAGGAGTTCCCAATGTCGGCGCACAAATTGAGGCCTACTTAAGTGTGGCGACTCCTCAACCGGGAGATGTCTTCTATGTTTTTGCCGGCTTAAATGACTTTCTCTTTGAGCAGCGAGATCCCGTCACCGTTGTGGACAATCTCATCGGCCACGTATCCCAATTAGCAGAAGCCGGTGCGCAGCAGTTCATTGTCCCGACCTTTCCCGATGTGGGGCAAGTTCCCGCTGTGCAAGGCGTGCCGGAGTCACAACTGCTGACAGGAGCGGTGTTTCAGACCAATGACCTCTTGGAGACTCGCCTCGATGAGTTCAGCGAGCAATTTGGGGTGGAGATGGTTCGCTTAGATTTAGCAACTGGGTTTGCTACGATTTTAGATAACCCTGAGCAATTCGGCTTTGTCAACAGCACCGATGGTGTGTTGGATCCCTTGACGGGGGAAGTGTTAGCTGATCCCGATCGTCATGTCTTTTGGGATGAGATTCATCCCTCGGGACAAACGCATGAGTTGATCACTCGCATCGCCTTAGCGGTGTTGCAACCCCTTGAGGCTGACCCCATCGAGGAAGGTGACCCCTTAACTCCCTTACCCGAATCTGTAGCTGAGTCAGTGTTAGTTGACATAGCCGAGATGGCGATCGCCGAAGAAGGGATGCTTTCGTTACCCTAGGATAGGGTCCTCCGTCGGCTAGGTCTCGCAGTTATCCGTAAAACTACCCGGTTTTCCAGTTCATGTCCTGGCACGGCAGGTGAGATGTCACAATGGAAATGGGAGTTTGATTAGACATCAGGGAAAATTTCGTTCCTCCGTTTCCCCTACCGTTCCTCATCGCGAATCCTAGCAACTGTCCATGAGTTATTGCGTTAATCCGGCCTGTCCGAGTCCTGAAAATCACGACTCTGCTGAGCAATGTGTCAGTTGTGGTTCTCCACTACTACTCCACGGACGTTATCGAGCGGTCAAAGTCTTAGGACAAGGGGGGTTTGGTGCCACCTTTGCCGCTCGTAATGTGGCGTTACCGGGGGAACCCGTTTGTGCCATTAAACAATTACGGGTGGCCTCCAATAGTCCCAATGTCATCGATCGCGCTCGCAAACTGTTTGAGCGCGAAGCCGCTACCCTGGGGAAAATTGGCAACCACCCCCAAGTCCCTTCACTACTAGATTATTTTGAAATTGGTGGTCAGTTTTATCTAGTTCAGGAATACGTCAAAGGCCTGACCTTGAAGCAAGAAGTTAAACGTCATGGGGTCTTTGATGAGTTTAAAGTGCGGGCCGTCCTTGATGAAACCCTGGAACTGCTGAAATACTTTCAAAGTCAATCGGTGATTCACCGGGATATTAAACCGGCGAATCTGATCCGTCGCAGTATTGACAGCCGCTTAGTCTTTATCGATTTTGGGGCCGTCAAGGACGAAGTTAGCCATACGGCCATGTTCAGCGATGATGATCAAGCGCCGAATACCTCCTTTGCCATTGGAACGCCGGGATTTGCTCCCCCAGAACAGATGGCCATGCACCCGGTGTTTTCCAGTGATATTTATGCCTTAGCGGCCACCTGTCTCTATCTTCTGTCTGGCAAGTCTCCCCGTCGCCTGGGGTATGACCCGTTAACCGGAGCCATTACCTGGCGCGATCGCATCCAAGTCAGTGAGAATCTGGCTTATGTCTTGGATAAGATGTTGCAACCCCTGCTCTCGAAACGCTATCAGTCGCCGGAACAGGTGTTAGCGGATTTACATTACCAACCTTCAGAGTTGGAGTTGGCCGATAACTCAGTCCCCCTACAACCTCAACGGCCCCAGGAGCAAACCTACCTCGAAGCCGAGGAGGACATGACCCAATGGGGGGTCCAGGCTCCTGAACCCGAAACCCAGTTAGGTCCGTCGGAGATGGGGTTCAGTGACTCAGAAGACTCCTGGCGCACCCATTTATCTAATAGTGACCCCCTCGATGCCACAGGTTTAGCAGATACTCGTCTGCATCGGCAACAGCCACGTCGCTTGCGCAGTTCCTTTTCCCAAAACTCCCGAGAGCATACTCAGCTTAATCCCACTCAACTCAGTGGCGGAACCATGGCTCGGGGCCGTCTCACCTTAGCTATTCTAAAACGAGATTATTTTAAAGGACGGCGGGATTTCGCTAATTGTAATTTGAGTGGCGCCGATTTACATGAGTTAACCCTAGAAGGGGTCAATTTTAATGAAAGTAAGCTCGTTAAAACCAATTTACGGGGGGCAAATTTACATAAAGCTAATTTAAGTCAGACGGGGATGAATCTCGCCAATCTACGAGATGCGGATCTCAGTGATGCCTTTATGAGTTATTGCAACTTAGGTGGGGCCGATTTGCGGGGTGCGGATTTGACGAACGCCTACTTAACCTATGCCAACTTAACCGGTGCCAATCTCTGTGGTGCCAATCTCACTAACGCTAAGGTGACTCAGGAACAGTTAACCACCGCTAAAACCAATTGGCGCACCATCCTCCCTGATGGGAAACGGGGGTTATTCTCTTGAGGGGGATGCCATAGCAGTGGGACAGATACGCCGGACTGGGGCGATATCCCGCTAGGATGAAGGGTAGCGAGCTTGTTTATAGAGGAGCATTTATGTTTTCACGACGACATTTAACCTTATTGACGGATTTTGGTGAGCGTGATGGCTATGTGGGGATTCTCAAAGGGGCGATCGCCAAAATCGAACCGTCGTTAGCGGTAACGGATATTACCCATGACATTCCCCCTCAGGATATTCTGGCCGCGCGGTTTTGCTTAGCCAATGCTTATCCCTTCTTTCCGAAAGAGACGGTGCATATTGCTGTGGTAGACCCCGGTGTGGGAACCTCACGGCGTGGGGTGGCGATTCAACTCGAAGATGGCTTTCTGATTGGCCCCGATAATGGCATTTTTGATGGAGTGCTACGGCAGCATCAGGAGAAGATCCTGGCGGCGGTGGAGTTGACGGAGGTTAAGTATTGGCGTACTCCTGAACCGAGTCAGACGTTCCATGCACGAGATATTTTTGCTACCGTTGGCGCTCATGTGGCGACTGGGGTACGGGTGGATCGCCTAGGGGTGGCCATTGATCCCAGTAGTTTAACGCGCTTGTCGTTCCCTGACCCGGAATGGCAGGGCCAGCGCGTCTCGGGGGTGATTCAATACTGCGATCGCTTCGGCAATCTGATTACCAATATTCCCTCGGATGAATTGGCGGGACAGTCTTGGCAGGTTGAGGCCGCCTCCCGGCAAATTCCCCAGGGGGAGAGTTATATGAGTGCCAAAGAAAACGATGTTGTGGCGATCGCCTCCCGTCATGGTTGGCTAGAGTTAGCCGCTTATCAACGCAGTGCCAAGGAGCAGTTGGGGTTAAAGGTGGGTGATCCCCTGACGGTGGTTTTCTCATGATGACTCGGGCCACTCCAGTCATTGGCTTAACGGGGGGGATTGCTACGGGGAAAAGTACGATCGCCGCCTATCTTGAGCAAGCATACCACTGGCCGCTCCTGGATGCCGATGTTCTGGCACGGGAGGCGGTTCGTCCCGGAACAGGGGTTTTAGAGCGGATTGTTGAGCGTTATGGTGAGGGGATTTTGCATCCCGAGGGCCATCTCAATCGCGCTGAGTTGGGGGAGAGAATCTTCGGGAACAGCCAGACGGCGCAACAGGAACGACGTTGGTTAGAAGAGCAGATTCATCCCTGGATTCGTGAACGGTTTTTGGAGGCGATCGCCCATGCAGCTCCCTGGCCGCCGTTACTGTTGGTGGTTCCGCTGCTGTTTGAGGCGCAAATGACGGATTTAGTCAGTGAAATCTGGGTTGTCTACTGTACCCCGGAGCAACAAAAGGCACGGCTGCGGCAGCGTGATGGTTATGATGACGCTCAGGTGCGATCGCGCCTTGAGGCTCAGATGCCCCTGTCAGACAAGTGCGAACGGGCTACGCTAGTCTTAGATAATAGCGGGCCGGCAACAGGATGGCAGCAGCAAATTAAACAATGGTTGCAACAGGTTAAGCGAGTCGAGCAGTGACGATGACGGTTAAACTTTGGACGGGTTTCATGAGTTCGTTAGTGGTGCTGGCAGGAAGTCTGGTTCTGACTGGGGAACCCTCCGCCACCGCTATGTCTATGGAGATGTCTTCTGACATGAGGCTCAGTCGCCGACGTCGAGCCTCGGAGTTAATCTCCGAAGCTGAGCGCAAGGTGATGCGGGGGGAGGTGATGGAAGCCGTCAGTCTTTACAATGAGGCTGAGTCTCTGAGCCTCCATTTTGAAGTCGGCGCCCAGTCTTGGAATCTCCTCTGTTGGTATGGCAGTTTATGGAATCAAGCTGAGGCTGTGATTAGTGCCTGTAATCGGGCTGTGGAGATGAAACCGGATAATGTGGAGATTCGGGATAGTCGTGGCTTAGCTCGGGCATTGCTGGGGGATTATGAGGGGGCGATCGATGATTTCCAGGCCTTTGTCCGTGAGACAGAGCATGAGGGCCGTCGTTTCCAACGGCAAAACTGGATTGAGATGTTACGCGCAGATGAAAATCCCTTTACTCCCTCAGTGTTGCGGATGTTATTTGTGGATTAGTCTCGCGGTGAGAATGATGAATCATAATTAGGACGGGTTTCATGACTACAGATGTTGAGAGTTCCCTATCACCCCTATCTCCGTCGCGCGATCGCCCCCTGGTTCGCTTTGAAGATATCTCGAAAATCTATGGTTCAGGAAATACAGAAGTTCGCGCTCTAGATGGGGTGAGTTTTTGTATTTATCCTGGTGAATATTGCGCCATCATGGGGCCATCGGGTTCAGGGAAATCGACGGCTATGAATGTGATTGGCTGTTTAGATCGCCCCAGTCGCGGTCAGTATTATCTGGATGGGGTGAATGTGGCGGGGTTTGATGAACGCCATCTGGCCCAGGTTCGTAACCGCAAATTGGGGTTTGTTTTCCAACAGTTTCATCTATTACCTCAGATTACTGCTTTGGAAAACGTCATGCTACCTATGGTTTATGCTGGGGTTCCTCATGGGGAACGGGTTGAACGAGCCACAGAGGCTCTGGTTCGGGTGGGATTAAAGGATCGGATTCAGAATAAACCGACGCAACTATCTGGTGGACAACAGCAACGAGTGGCCATTGCCCGGGCTATTGTCAATCGCCCAGTTTTGTTACTCGCCGATGAACCCACGGGAGCCTTAGATACGCACACAACTGATGAAGTGATGGAGATTTTTGCTCAACTGAATGAGTCGGGAATTACCATTGTTATGGTGACTCATGAGCCGGAAGTTGCGGAACGAACCGAGCGCATTATTTGGTTTCGTGATGGCAAGGTTCAATAGGGAGTTTACGGATTAACAATAATTGTCACTGTAGGATTAGGAGAACCTTGCTGCTATGTTTTCCGAATATTATGGACAACCCTGAGATTTTTCAACATCTTGCGGACTGTTATCGACAGCAGGGCCATCACCAACAAGCGATCGCCTACTATCATCGTAGTCTACAGGATCAATCGAATCTAAATACTGATTCCGCCAGCCTGCATCGGCAATGGGGAGATTGGTTGATGAGCATCCAAGAATGGGATAGGGCGATTGAAGCCTATGAGCGTTCTTTGCGTATTGATCCCGATAATTTCTCGGCATTTTATCAGCAGGCCGCCTGTTTTTCTCGTTTGGGCGATCGCGCGGCTATGGTTCAACTCTATCTCAAAAGTATTCCCCTTAATCCTGATTTTCCTTGGTATTATTATCCCCTATTTTGGCAATCAGTAAAGCATGAAAATAAAATTGATGCGGCAATCAGCCAATTTAAGATTACACTCAATCAATGCCCTCAGTCTCTTGATGTCTATATCAACTTAGGGGATGCCCTTTCTTTAAATAATCAAACTCAAGCGGCAATCAGCTATTATCAAAAAGGGGTCAAACTGATGTATTCTCAGTCAGCTAAAATCCCCCTAGAACCCACTTCAGATAAATCTCAAACTCTTCAAGTTGAGACCTCTCCCACCACAGCCAGCCTCAGTTTTTTGATTCTTGGGGTGCAAAAAGCAGGAACTAGCTCTTTATACGCTTATTTGAGTCAACATCCTCAAATTTTACCTCCTTTACGCAAAGAATTAGAGTTTTGGTCTTGGAAATTTTACCAAGGACTGGATTGGTATTTTTCCCAGTTTCCCCACTTGGGGGCTAATGAGTATTACCGAACTGGAGAAGCCTGCCCCAACTATTTTGATTTCCCAAACAGCCCAGAACGTCTAGCTCGTTATTGTCCGACAACTAAGTTTATTATTCTGTTGCGAAATCCTGTAGATCGAGCAATTTCTCATTATCATCATTGGCGCAAAATCCATCAAGAACCCTTGCCTTTAGAAGAGGCATTGGAGATGAATCTCAAAAATCTAAGTCCTAATGCGCCCTATGCTGGAGTTCCCAAAAATTATCTAGAGCGAGGACTCTATGCTGACCATCTCAGACGTTGGTTTTCGCATTTTCCAAGAGAGCAATTTTTGATTTTAAAGAGTGAACACTTTTATGACAATCCAGATGGGACATTAAAGCACGTCTATGATTTTCTCGAATTACCCCACCAGTCTCTCCTTCACTATCCAAAATACAATACCGGTGCATATCCCCCCTGTGACACCAAGATTCGTGATATTTTAAGGGAATTTTATAAACCCCATAATCAAGATTTAAATGAGTTGTTAGGTGAGGTGTTTTTTTAAGAGTCCCCGGGCAACCACCAGGAGGGCAACCAGAAAGAGAGGGCAACCAGAAAGAGAGGGCAACCACAAGGGATTGCCCCTACGGGGTTTCCTTAATCAACTCTTCGACGGACTCGATATCCACCCAAAAATCTTCTGTGAGGACATCAGGATATAGAAGATGGCGAAAAACGGAACAGGGCAACGCAGAACCAACGAGATAATAGTGATTCAGTTTTAAGTATTGACAAATTGACCAATAATAGTAACGGATATAATTCGGAGAAAATAACTCAACAACCTTAGTGTCGCCTTGACAAAACACTAGGTTTGTCAGCCCAGCACCATGAGGGGCAACAATCAACTCAGCATTGGCAAATAATTGGGCCTGTTCTGTGACGCTGTAATTCTCTAAAGCAATGACCTGAAAGCCCTGTTGTTGCAGCCGTTGCATGAGCTGGGGTTCGTTAATGACTCGACGATACTGGGCTGTTTTGCGACTGATATAGAGTCGTTTGGCAGAGATGGGAGCCGGTGATGGCTGACTGGGGAGAAACTGCGATCGCAGAAACTCGATGGACTCCCCAGTCGCCCAGCCAATAGGGCCGGCAAAACTGGGAACTACCAGGCGAGTGGCTTGCAGATGGGGGTGGCGATCGCTCTCCAGGATGCGATCGCCCGGAATCCCGAGCCGTTCCAACGTGTCTCGCTGAAAGGGTTTGGCAATACTGTTGACATAAAACCAGTCAATCTCAGCCTCGGGGAAGCCACTACAACGCAAAATATCCAGACGAGGCAAGACATCCACCATCCAGTGAAAATAGACATTAGCCGATAATCCCGTTAAAACCGCCACGGTTCCCTCAACTGTGTCGACTGGGGGGAGTTGAACTCGGTTAAAAATCCGATGTTGGCCAGGATTGAGGTGACGGTTACTACAGCCGGGGAGTTCGCCAGGATATTCTCGGGAGAGATCTGCTAACAGGTAATCATCCCTTGTCATGACCGCGATCGCCTCACAGACGTGCCACCAATGCTTCTGTGGCATTGTCCAAATCCGTCCCTGGGCAATCTCAGCGGTAAAGTGAGCCGTTTGCAAGGGCAAGGGTTTGGTTCCCGGCGGACAATGATACTGATTCTCTCGTAGGGCCACCGGGGCAAACTGTTCTTGTAGGCGATTGAGACAGGTTTGACAGTTGACTCCCTGACAGGCCTTGAGTTGTGGCCCTGGGGGTTGTGGACTGTCACTTAGGGCGTTGTCTTGAAGGTAATCCCCCCCTAGCACAGGAGTCACCTCATAACGGCGAACTCCGCGATCTAATGCAGATTGGGTTTTCGGGAACCAGCCTTGAGGATAACGTAGGGGCAATCCCTTGTGGTTGCCCTCCCGTAGGGGCAATCCCTTGTGGTTGCCCTCCCGTAGGGGCAATCCCTTGTGGTTGCCCTCCCGTAGGGGCAATCCCTT
>SMDP01000129.1 GCA_012911965.1 Geitlerinema sp. P-1104 | reverse complement strand
TCAGAAACCGGGTTTCTTTGTTAAATCTTGGTGAAGGAATCGAGATGCGGCTAGAAATACGGTTTCTTTTCCGGTGGCTAAAAGCCCGGTTTTCCCTGAAAAGATGAGTTATAATCATCCTGAGACTCCAACTCATCTGAAAACTCAACCCTGACCATGACTCGGCAACCTACTGAAAATCAACCCCTGGCGATCGCCGCACGAGTCACCAGCTTGGAAAATGAATTGCCATGTTGGTTTAGTTATATCAGCAATTTAAGTTAAAACCAAGCCATTAATTACTCCTATCATCCTGATTAAAATGACTCGAAAAATCAACCTTGAACTTCCCGACGATCTGAGCCAACGTTTAGAATCCAAAGCTCAAATCATCAACCTCTCTTTAGAAGCAATGATCTTAAAATCATTAGAGGACTTAGCTACCCAACCTGATGATCCAATTGCCGCACTGATTGGCACATTAAGCGCTGAAAATAACGATATTGCATCTCGCCACGACGACTATATTGGCGAAGCCATTTATTCACGGGAGTTGCCCAGTGAAAAATAGTGTATTTGTTGATACTTCTGGCTGGGCCAACTTATTTATCAAAACTGAACCGGCTCATCAGTATGCAGTAGAATGGTTTACTCAAGCTAGACAACAAAAATACTTAATGGTGACAAGTAACTAGATTGTCCTTGAACTTGTAGCATTGCTCAATAGTCCACTTCAGAGTTCCTCGCCCCCAAATTTTTCAATATATTGATGCGATTCAATCTGCTCGTTATTTGCAACTCGTTCGCGTCAATCAGCAGATTGAAAATGCCGCATGGGAACTTTTAAAAAAGCGGTTAGATAAAAATTGGTCACTGGTTGATGCCACATCATTTATAATCATGCAACAATTAGAAATTACCAACGCTCTAACTAGCGATCATCATTTCGATCAAGCGGGTTTTGTTCGTCTTCTTAAATCCTAGAGCGCTGTTTATCCATAGCCTATAGCAATCCTAAATGATTTATAACATCTTCTTCTCCCCTCTCCCCTTCTGGGAGAGGGGTCCGCCATCGTGAGGGTCTTCCACAACTGATTTAGGATCGCTATAGCACCGGGTAGGGGACTATGACCCCAATTTTACCCCATTCCCAAACTTCAGAAACCCGGTTTCTTTGTTAAATCTTTGTGAAGCAACACCAGAGGCTGCTAGAAACCCGGTTTCTTTGACCCCCACCCGCTGTTTTAGAGATTTGATGCAGAATTCGGCTACAGTCGGTTAAAATAGATGCCATCCAACCCATTGAATTACCCCTTTATGGCACTGACCCGAATCACCCCAGAGGGAACGGCAACGATTCCCCCAGAAATTATTGACTGGCTGCAATTAAAACCGGGCGATCGCATTAATATCGCCATTTCCCCTGATGGCAAAGTCTATTTAGAACCCGCCCCAAAAGCGGCTAAAATTGATGTTCGTCCCTTATCCGGTTGTCTCTACAAACCAGACAGAAAACCCGTTTCTCTAGGGGAAATGGAACCGGCAAGCCTATTTTAGATAGGACTTACGCAGCGACTCTATATATGAGGTTGTGGTGCGTTACGCTTCGCTAACACACCCTACCAATAGCATTTTCGCCTAATTCCTGCCATAAACTCTCTTAAATACCAATATTTTCACATTTAAAAATTCCGATGATATCGCTTGGGCAATTCATCAAATAAAGTCGGGAAATTCTGATTTTTCTGATTATTTGATTGTTCGCATCAATCAATAGGCTGGCTGTGATGAAACCGCTCTAAGTCTATCCCCTCGACAAGAATGCGATCGCGAAACCCATCAAACGTCTCTAAAACCCCCTCGGATTTCGCCGACAGAATTTGACCAACAGGTTGGTCTGCCCATGACTCGCATTTTGCTATAATGGGGACTTGTTTTTCAATCATCTGCATTACCTGTGAAACTTCCTCAAAAATTGATGCTGCTCGGTTCCGGTGAACTGGGGAAAGAAGTTGTCATCGCCGCGCAACGGTTAGGAAATACTGTGATTGCGGTCGATCGCTATGCGAATGCACCGGCGATGCAGGTGGCGGATATCGCTGAAGTGGTGTCGATGCAGGATGGGGATGCGTTGGAGCGGTTGGTGAAACACCATCAGCCAGATTATGTGGTTCCCGAGATTGAAGCCATCCGCACCAGTAAGTTACTGGACTTAGAACGACAGGGGTTTCGCATCATCCCCACGGCGGCGGCCACCAACTACACCATGAACCGCGATCGCATCCGGGAATTGGCCCATACTGAGTTAGGCGTGCGCACTCCTCGCTACGGCTACGCCAATGATTTAGCCAGTTTAGAGGCGATTTCCCAAGACTTAGGATTTCCCAATGTGGTTAAACCGGTGATGTCCTCCTCCGGGAAAGGTCAATCGGTGGTTCGCTCTCCCGAGGAAGTGGCTGAAGCCTGGGAGTACGCCATGACGGGATCTCGCGGTGAGAGTGAGCGGGTGATTGTGGAGGAGTTTATTAACTTTGAGGTGGAAATTACCCTCTTAACTCTGCGTCAGTGGAATGGAACCACCCTGTTTTGTCCCCCCATTGGCCATCGTCAAGAACGAGGCGATTATCAGGAATCTTGGCAGCCGGTGGGATTGTCGGAGGCGAAAATTACCCAGGCCCAGGAGATGGCGAAAACCGTGACTTCGGCGTTAGGGGGTGCGGGAATTTTTGGGGTTGAGTTTTTTGTGACTCAAGATGAGGTGATTTTCTCGGAGTTGTCCCCTCGTCCCCATGATACGGGGATGGTGACGATGGTTTCCCAGAATCTCAATGAGTTTGAATTACATCTGCGGGCGATTTTAGGTCTCCCCATTCCCAAGATTGAGGTGTTGTCGCCGGGGGCCAGTGCGGTGATTTTGAGCGATCGCCATTCGGATACAGTGTTTTATGAAGGAGTCGATGAGGCTCTGGCTGAAGCCGATGTGGAGATTCGCCTCTTTGGCAAGGAAACCGCTCGTCCCTATCGTCGCATGGGGGTGGCCCTGGCGAAAGGGGACACCATTGAGCAGGCCCGTCAGAAGGCCAGCCGAGCCGCCGCTCAAGTCCGGTTAAGTTATGGGGATGAGAAAAAATAGACAGTTGAGCATGGACGATTTTAGTTAGGGAAGGGCTACAAAATCATTACCACAAGAGGGCGACCACAAGGGTTCGCCCCTACGGTTGTCCTGGTTGATTTGTATTTTTTTGAGTATGGGTGGCGGCTCTGGGTTTGGATTTGTTAGAATGTTGATGTAAAGTTCAACACTTGTGGGGGAAGGGATTATGACTCGGACTTGTACTGCCACTACGCCTCAGCGTCGCCGTCTCCGCCAAGCTGCTGCATCGAGTAATCGCTATCTGAATGCTGTGATTCACCAGTTCGGGGGTTCGGATGCGGTGGCGATTCAGGGAAAGGAACGCAACACCTATCGGGTTGTCGCCGAGTTGAACAATGTGGCGATTCGGGGAACGATGGCCCATGTGACTCAACTGTTGGAGGATGTGCGTCAAACCCGTGCGGCGTACAGTGATGAGGAGTTACGACGGATGACGGAGTTGGAGTTACGGGAGGCTCGGCTGCTGCGGGAGATGCAGCCTCAGGGTCATCTGGACATCATTCGCGTGGTGTCCGAGGTGATTGAGAGTTGCCGAGATTTGGCGTTACATTAATTAAACCATTGGTGAGGCGATCGCTCGTAAGCAGTTTGGGAATGCGGTATCAGTTCCGGTGGTCTATCATTGAGGGCGATCGCTCCTAGAGGTTCTGTTCAGGTTGGGGATGAACTTCCCCGTCTTCTGGGGCGATCAGATTCACGATTGCCCGTCCAGCCATCGCTGTAAAATAATGGCGGCCGCTTTGCGATCGATTGCCCCTTTATCTTGAGACGGATGCTTTCCTGAAGCCCGGATTAACTCCTCGGCTTCAACAGAACTGAGACGTTCATCGACAAACTCGATGGGAAGCCCTAAGGCTGAACTGATGCGGTGGGCCAGTTTCTCAAGGCGTTGGGCTTGTTTGCCCATGGTTCCCTCGTCGAGGCGGTAGGGCATCCCCACCACCAAAACAGTAGCTTGACGCTCGTTGACAAGTTGACGCAGGGCCTCGATATCTTGGGCGAAACTGCTGCGTTTGATGGTCGTGAGTTCTGTCGCCAGTAAGCCTAAGCCGTCGCAACCAGCTACTCCGATGCGACGGCGACCTAAGTCGAGGCCGAGGGCAGCAACTCGGGGCTTCATGGGCGATCGCCATTACCATTCTGAGGCTGGCTTCCTGGCTGATCCTGGGGGCGATTGTCGCCATTGCCGTTTTGCCCGTGGCGTTCGTCTTTCACGGGTTGCGGGGATTGATGGGACCAAATCATACGGCCGGGAACGGGTTTGCGAGAGGGTTGTAGGCCGCCCAACACATCGGACAGTTGCAATCCCTCCATACTCACTTGTTTGGTTTCCCGCAGTTTGTGCCAGACGGAACGGGACATCAGCAGAGTGTTCGCGATGGGTTCTGCGCCGATGCTGGTGAGATATTCCTCTCGTTCGGGTTGATAGTCCGTCGAGGCGAGGCGTAGGGCTTGGGGGGGCAGTTGTTGGGTAATGCGGGCCATTTGGGCCAGCAGTTCTGGGTATAACCAGGTGTAGGCGGGATGAACCGTCAGTTGGGCTTCGTGGTGGCTGCTTCCGTCGCGGCTGAGGCGAATTTGGAAATAGCCGATCGCCGCTTTGCGTTGCGGTTCAAAGACATAGCCACTCACGACTTCGGTGCGGCCAAACCACTGTTTAATCCCCGAGAGGATGGATTCAAAGAGGCTGGTTTTGAAGTCGAGAATATGGCGATCGAACACCTGACGCACCAGAGGCGGCATGGAGACGGTGTCGAGTTGATAGAGGAGTTGGGCGTCGGAGTTGCTGACGGGGGTGAGGTTGGGCAAATCGGGTTCCCGTTCCCCGAGTTTGGCCAGAAGGTCCGGTTCAATGGTCCAATAGGTCATTTGGGCCAGGGGTTGAAAGCCGTTTTGGCGATAGAGGGCCATGGCGGCGTTATCGCTCACTTCGACTTCGACAATCCAGGTGCGGGCCTCCCAGATGGCTTCGAGACAATGACGCAGTAGAACCGTTCCTGTGTCTTGGCTACCGGCGGCCGGATCGGCGATCGCGCGATCGACGCGCCAGGTGGTGGAGGTGCGATTGACGGGAGAGACTTGAATGGCCCCGAGGAGACGGCGATCGCATTGGGCGATATAGGCCCGCAACAGATTGCAGTAGGGGTTGGGGAAGAGGCTGAGGAGTTTTAGCAGGCCGTAATGCCGGCGGATGCGATCGAGATCTAGGGCCAAATCCAGTTCGTCGCTGGGGCTTTTGGCGGTGAAGGCATCGGCTTGCAGCAGGGATTCGATATTATCTAAGTCCCGATATTGAATGGGGCGAATATCAATCCTCGGGCTGACGGAGGTGGGGGGCGTTGGCGTCGATGTCATGGGAAAACCTAGGGGAAGGGGGCAGGGGGATGGGGCAGGGGGAACCACTGCTGCCATTTTAACGAAGATTCCCACCACCCCCAAGGGATTCAGGAGGTTCGGGGGCGAATCAGAACCACGGGGGTTTGTTCATCGGCGTTACCGGCGGGGTTGCTACGGAGGGCGATTTCTAGGAAACGAGGGGGTAAGTCAGGGGTGGCGGCGAGGACTTTGACGGCTTGTAAGTCGTTGACATCGACAATGGCTGCTGATAGGCCGGTTTCCTTTTGAATCCGCTCGACGACGGCTTGGGGGTTGTCGGGGCCGAGGACGATAAATTGGTCGTAGGGGGGAAGGGTTCCGGTGACATCATCAATGAGGCGGGCTTGTTCTCCGGCCAGGCGATAGAAGCCGCCCCGTTGCCCCAACAGACGCAGGCCAACGCCCCCGAGGAAGGCGAAAAACACCCGAGGCGCTCCCACTTGATCGATGAGGGTTTGCAAGCCGCAGGCGGTGGCCAGGCTGGAGGTGGGGAGGAACCAGTAACAGAGTCGCCGGGCCAGCCAGCCGGGTTTGACGGTGATGGGATCTCGCAGTCGCCCTTGGATGATGGCGAGGGGGGTTTCGCCGATGGTGACGATATCGCCGCTTTGGGCGTGGGGCATGACGTAGCGACGAATCACCTCAACGGGATCGTCGAGATGGGTGAGGAGATGGGTTTTGACGGGAAACACCTCGGCGTTGTCTTTGGTTAGCCAGTTGGCGGGTGCGTCGGCGTCGGGGTATTGCAGGGGGAAGACGATATGTCCGGTTTTGGGGATGCGTCCGCCGGGGCCGTAGGTGAGATAGTTGAGTCGTAGCCAGAGGGTTTGCAGGCGATCGAGGTTGGGGCCGGTTAGGTGCAGGTTGAGTTTAATGTGGGTACTGTGGCGGGCTTTGATGATGTAGGGGAACCAGTAGCCATCGGGGCGGGCGGCGGCATCTTCGTGGGCGGGGATGACTTCAATCTGGCAAGAGATGTCGGAGACGGAGGCTTTGGAGAGGAGGGTGGCGTTGGCGTTGACGTCGGGAACCATGATTTCGAGTCCCTCGGTGGCGTTGAAGAGTTCTATGTCGCCTTGGATGTGCAGGCGATCGCCCTCGTGTTGGGTGATGGCCCAGGTTCCGGGGCGAAATTCGAGTTGGTTGCCCGGTTTACGTCGGTAGTTGAGGTCCAGGGCGATCGCCCCGAGAACCACCACCAGGACGATGATGCCAATCACAATGCCGAGAGTTACGTCGATCGCCACGATTCCTGTCTTGCCTCTACAATCCGAAAAACTCCCCTGGTTATACCATGAATCCTCGGCGATGGATATCGGGGTCTTGATAAGACGTCGCTTCTCTCCCCTGACTAATCCCTTGTTTTGCTTGTTGGCGATCGCTTACGTTTTATCAAACATCGTGTCCCCCAATATCCCAAATTCGCAAATACCAATCCCAAGACTATCGCTACTAAAAACGGTGGAAATGGCAACTCAAGTTCAACAGTTTCCCCTTTCCAAGACCAAGGTTCTGTTAATAAACTAGAGCGCCCGGCTGCAACCCCCCCCAACGTCAACCCAACTCCAAGGGCTTGGAGATTATCCTGCACATCTTGGTTACTTTTAGCTTTTTCAATTTCGGTTGTCGTGCGAATTGTGGTAATTAAGTCACTAAATAGCAAATCTTTACTGGGTTTTAAATAGGCAATATGGGTTTCAATTTGACGTAGGTATTGGGGATATTTTTTGTTGGATAAATCTACCCAAAACTCTAGTTCATTATTTTGATACTCTCTCAGATGACTCAAGCAGGTTTTAAAATTATCGAGATTCACTTTTATTGTGCTTTGATGAGCTGATAAATCTCGCAAAAAACGATTATAATATAGCAGTTTTTGTGGGATATCTTGAACTAATTGTTCTAGAGAATTGAGACGCCGTGAAAATGGTTTATTAACAATGTCATGGAAGCTATCCATAGTTGCTTCTAGTTTTCCATAAATCTTACGGGCTTCTTGATAGGATTCATGGGATTCTCTGTAGGTGGCTGCAATCTTTTTTTGAGTCCAGAATAACTCTCTTAGCCAGCTATAGTTACCATCGGCTTGCTTGACATCAAACTGATTCGGCTTAGCTAAAGCAATGATGATGGTCACGTCCTCTGATTCAAACAGAAAACAAGGACAGTTGAATAGCTTGATTTTCGATAAAAATTGTGGTTTTAATGAAGTATCAGCGCAGAGTTGGTTCACCCACCATTTTGCTGTAGCCAAAGATGAGTTACCCTTTTCATCGCTTTCCCCATATAAAGTCAAAACTTTTCCTAAATTAGCCGTAATTTTACTAATTAAGAATTGGGGTTTAAAAACTGAAATTTGCTCAATTTCAATCTCTTTCAATTCAGGCGTGACGGTAATATCCAAACAATAGGTATCATGGAGGCAAAACGGTTGCAAAGTCCCCTCCAGCCTAAACCCTGACTCAGTTAGGATTGGGGTAAATTTTATGGGTTCCCCATTCTGGGTTAACCACTCTGTTTTCAGCCCCTCCTCTCGTTTTGGCTGATATTGATAGTCATCAATGTCTTTATCATATTGATAGGAGATGAGTTGAGATTTTAATGTTTCTAACTCTTGGAATGGCAAATTTTCACTGACCTTAGTAAGGCTTTCCCAGATGCTCTCTGCTCCAAATGTGGCTGAATTAGGGGCGTCATCAAGGTAGTCCCGTTGGTGAAAACAATAAAGACTAAGAGAGACATTTTTCACGATTCTTTATCTTTATCCAGATTTTGTTCTTCTTCAGGAGTTTTGGTCGTTTTTTTTCTAGCGTTGTTAATCAGGTCAGAGAGAGATTTACTCAGGCGTTTTGGTTGAGCTTTACTCCCCCCAATCCCCATTTCTACATCTTCTCCCTCTAGGAGAGGGTTCGCCTCCGAGAGAACCTGTAACTCCTCTTGATAGGCAGATTTGAGGTCTGGATAGTTCTCAAGCCACTCTTCAATGGCTAACGCATTTTTTTCGTCATCATCTCCCAGTTTTGATTCAATTCCATCTAAGTTTTGTAAATAGTTCTCTAAAAGACTCCTCCATTTGTCAGTAAAGAGAATTTTAAAAGCTTCGATTTTAGTGCTATCACTTGCCATGGTTTTGTTCTCCTTCTCCAACAACTGTGAAAGCCGCCCAGTGGTAGGGGGATTGATAGGGGCGATGGTTCATCCCCTGCTCTGTCTTCTGCCCCATCTTAGCAATAACAGGTTGCAAGTTTTTACGCCACTCCTCAGAAAATAGGGGGCATTTTTCTCGCCATTGCTCAAAGCCGCTGACGGTGGTTTCTCGCAGCCACTTTTGAGCCGCTGGCAAGGCTTGGGCGAGTTGACCCGGTTGTTGTTGCAGCAATTCGTAGGTTCTAATCAACAGCAGGGCGGTAGAAACCTGATTGACAGACCAGAGGCTAACCAGGACCCTAGGGCTACCCGCCAGGATAAAGCCACTGGAGAGGCTGATATATTCGTCGGTTTGGTCAATGGCGACTTGTCCGGTTTCGCAGGCGGAGAGCGTAACCAGGCTGCAATTGCTGAGGTTCAGCTTGGCGATGATGTTTTCGAGGGTGAGAATTTCGTCGGCAAGCTCTAAGCCAGAGTCGAGGGGGGAGTTACGGTTAAAGGTGGCGTGACAGGAGAAGAACAGGTGATGGGTTTGGCTGAGGATTTCCTGGCGTTGTTCGTCCAGAAGTTTGGCGGTGGTAGCATTGGTTCTTGCGAGGGTGTTCCGGTCAGGGAAGAGGCGACGAATGGTTTCAACTGCCAAATCGGTGTAATTAAGGTTTCCCTTGGGGTTTTGGATAACGAAGAGTTGCTTAAAGTCGGGGCGTTGCCGATTTTGGGCTTGTTGCAGCAGTTGGCAGTTGGGGGCGTAGGTGACACCTTTGGGGAAGAGGTCTTGTAGGAATTTGCCCTCACCCTCTCTTGTGGTAACGGGTAAGGCGTGGAGGGGGAACAAGTGCAGGACGCGGTGAGGGATGAGGATGAGTTTCTGGCAGTTGGGGAATTGTTGCCGCAGGTTATGCAGGATTTCATCCAGATGCAGGATTTTAGGGAGTTCTTCCAGACGTTGGGTTAGGGTTTCGCGCCATTGGCTGTTTTCGCGGTTGCGGTAGGCGCGGTAGTCGTTGAGATAGGCATTTCCCCAGTCGATAAGTTTATCTAGGTCTTCCTGGGAAGATGTCCAGAGGTTGAGACTTTGGGCAGTGAGGGTGAAGGTGAGGAATTTATCGCCCAGGATGTACCATTCCAAAATCGCGGTTTCCTCATCTAGTAACTCTTGCATTCCCTGAAAATGCAGGGGTTTGTAAGGTTCGAGTTGCTGCTTTTGTTGCCGCAGTTGGTTGAGGTGGGTCGTGTCCGGGTTGTCCTCCTCTTGCAGGCGGCGTTCTTCTTGGTAAATGCCGATTTTGAGAGATTGCAACTGTTGGCGGATGTTTTCGGGAATCACGCCCCCCGGATAAGCGTCACGGGTGGCGATGAGTTCCACCAAGTTCCGGGCTTTACTGCGGTCTACATATTCAATCGCATCCTGGTATCGGCCCAACTCTAGGCAGACTTCCACCATGCCGCGATAAACTCGGTTCCATTCTTCATTAAAGTTGCGTTTATAGCCCTCACTATCGGCTTTAATTTCACCCCGAATATATTCCACCTGGTCTAAGGCTTCCTGGAAGCTACGGTAGGCATTTTCTAGGGCTTGTTGTGTCTGGGTGAAATTGTTCCCAGCTAGGCGAGATTTCGCTTGGTAGGCAAAACCAAAGTTATTTAGGGTTCCTGCCAAGTCGCGGGCTAACCCCAACCGCCGCCGAATCTCTGCTGCTTCATCGTAGGCAGTAATTGCCCTTTCCAGATTTGCCGTGGGGCTTATGCTGAGATTAGCTTGTGTGAGGCGGGCATTTCCCAGGTTAGTCAGGGTTTGGGAGAGGTCTTTTTCTAACCCTAACTTCTTTCGAATTCGGGTGGCTTCATCGTAGGCGGTGATTGCACTTTCGAGATTATTTTTAGGTTTGATACCCAGATTCGCTTGGGTGCGGCGGGCAAGTCCGAGGTTAGTCAGAGTAGCGGAGAGATCTTTTTCTAACTCTAACTTCCGCTGAATGGTTATGGCTTTATAGTAAGCATCTATCGCACGGCAGAGATTATCGGTTGGATTTATTCCCATCTCAGCCTGGATTTGCCAGGTAACTCCGACGTTAATTAGGGTAGCAGAGAGAGCTTTTTCTAACCCTAACTTCTGCTGAATGGCTATGGCTTTATGGTAAGCAGTGATCGCACCTTTGAGATTGTTGGCGGGGTGGATGCCCAGATTAGCTTGAGTGTAACGGGTAGCTCCAAGATTAGTCAGAGCAAGAGAGAGATCTTCGTCTAACCCCAACTCCTGCAAAATCCCTGCCGCTTCATCGTAGGCAGTAATTGCCCTTTCTAGATTGGCGGCTGGGTCGATGCCCATCTGGGCTTGGGTTACCTGAGCAATTCCGAGGTTAGTCAGGGTAGCGGAGAGGTCTTTTTCTAACCCCAACTCTCTACCAACGCCCACCGCTTCATTATAGACAGCAATAGCACTTGCAAGATTGACCGTGGGGTCGATGCCCATCTGGGCTTGGGTGCAGTGAGCCGCCCCGAGGTTAGTCAGGGTTGGCACTCGTTTTTCCGGGGGATAGCCCCCTAGTTCCAGCACCACCCCATAGCCCCGGATGGCAATCTCTAAGGCTTCTGCATAACCACCCTCTGGAAATTGTTGAATACTGGTGCAGGTATCTTCAACTAAAACTGCCACCTCTTCTTCTTGGCCAGGATTTCGAGCGAGAAGTCCTGGCATTAACTCGGAAATAACATCCCCCAAGGCGGGAACAACCAGCCTCATATTTTGCCGCATCACCTGATGGACTGCGGCTGTATCACCCCCGCTTTCTCTCTCCGTTTTGACCAGTTGTAGCCAAAAATTCTCTAATGCCTGTTGCTGATTCTTTCCAGTTTCCCCGTGCTGCAAAAACGCCGCCACCTCCTGCGCCACCTCCTGCAAAAACTGCGCCTGGTTGTCCCGTCCCTCCTCCTGCAACTGTGCCGCCACCTGCTCACACATCTGCACAAACCCCTCATCCACCAACTCCAGATTACCGCTGAGGATTTGCAGTTCCTCCCCACTGGGACATTCCAGGAGTTCTTGAATCAGGGAGAGATAAGCCTGCACTCGCTGTTCATCCATAGCCGCGCACCGGGTAGGGGATAGCGCCCCCATTTTACCCCATGCCCCAACCTCAGAAACCGGGTTTCTTTCTTAAATCTTTGTGAAAGAATCGAGATGCTGCTAGAAACACCCAGTTTCTTTTGCCCAACCCTCCAAAAACCCGACTACTCAAGATTCCTAACTTTGCGTAACTCCTCCAAAAACTCCTCCCGCGTCACCGACCCTAAAACCTCGCGCCGTTCCTGGGTATAATCTCCCTGTCCCCAACCCATTTGTTGCAAAAAGCGAATGGCATCAGACTGTCCCAAATGATTGACTAAAATCTGATAGCCCTTTTCTCTTAACTGGAGTTCTTGAATCAGGGCGAGATAAGCCTGCGATCGCTCTTCATCCATAGCGGCGCACCGGGTAGAGGATAGCATCCCGATTTTACCCCATGCCCAACCCTCAGAAACCGGGTTACTTTCTTAAATTTTTATGAAAGAATCGAGATGCTGCCAGAAACTCGGTTTCTTTTCCGGCAGCTAGAAGCCCGGTTTCTTCCCTGAAACGATGAGTTATAATAATTCTGAGACAGCAATTACCTGATAAATCAACCCGTCATCGCTTATGAAGGACTGCAAAAACCGGCAAAGAACTCTTGTTTTATTCCCATTTTTTCGAGAGTAATTGAGTTCAAGGTACAGCAGATTTAATTTTGAGAGGGGATAGCC
>SMDP01000128.1:5727-12527 GCA_012911965.1 Geitlerinema sp. P-1104 | reverse complement strand
AGAACGTCAACGGGCCAATCTCGCCGAAGAGGAACGCCAACGAGAACGTCAACGGGCCGAAGCCGCCGAAGCCCAACTCCAGGCCATGGAACAACGGTTACGAGAACTCGGACTCAATGATTGACATCCTCCCTCATCTGAGTTACGAGAGGTTAGTAGTGACGGATGGATTGAGAACTACTTTCCTTTTGATGAGCGCGATAGGTGGACTCTTGCTGAAGCTGCTGTCGTCCGTTGCGGATGATGCGCATCATATCACTGAGTTGTTGCTCAATGTTCTGAAGCACCTTATCCGCATATTCATCGGCACCGGTTTCAATGGTAGTGGCTTCGGCTAAGGCTCGCGCATGAATTTGCTCAAGTTCCTGTTTAGCCTGACGTTGAAGCTGCTCAATTTCGGCGATCGCCTGTTCGCGCGCCACCTCGCAATCGGCCCGAACCTGTTGACGCATCCGATCGGCTTCCACCTTAGCTTGACGCACTAATCCCATCTCATCGAGGATATTCGCGGCTTGCTGTTCAGCGGCTTCGACAATTTCCCGTCCATACTGTTCGGCTTGACGAAAAATCTCGTCTTTCTGACGCACGACTTCTTCCGCTTCCTGAAACGCCGTGGGAAGATTAAGCCGAATGGCATCGAGCAGATCCAGTAGCGGTTCTTCATCAATGAGAGTGCGCCCCGTTAACGGAATGCGGGGACTATCGAGGATCACTTCCTCGATGCGGTTTAAGGCTTGCTGGATATTTACCGTTCCCGATCCCCCTTGTTCTGGGCGATCGCCCTCTACAGGCGCGGTCGGTTCGGGTTGGAGTTGGCGGTTTTCGGGTTGGGAGTCGATCCCGGCTGGGTCCTGACGTAACATCGATAAATCTCTGTGGCTACAGGTGGAGGTACAAAGCGATCAACAGAGCCGCCGAAGCGTGCAACCTCTTTAACGAGGCTACTGCTGAGGAAGCTATATTCGTTGCTGGTCGCGAGAAACACGGTCTCGATGGAGTCCGAGAGAGTTTTGTTGGTGTGAGCCATTTGCAACTCCATCTCGAAATCAGACAACACCCTCAATCCGCGAAGCAGGACACTTGCCCCTTTGAGTTTAGCGTAGTTTACCGTTAGGCCATCAAAGCGATCAATCTCAATTTTGTCGAGATGCTCGGTACTTTGCTGGATTAACCGGATGCGCTCGTCAACCTCAAAAAGAGGACTCTTATTAGGATTCGTTACCACAGCAACCACCACTTTGTCAAATAGGCGAACACCTCGCTCGATAATATCGAGGTGACCAAGGGTAATGGGGTCAAAGCTGCCAGGATAGATAGCAACGACGTGGTGAGAATCGCTCGGCATGATGTCGAAGGGCGACTTAATGGCTATTGTACAAGCTAATTTCTGGAAACGGTGAGATGTCTTAGGAGGATTTGGGTGAGGAAGGGGTCAACTGACTCCGAAGTTCGGCGGGGGCGATCGCCCCTTGTTCGGTAATAATGGCGGTAATCAGGTCAGCTGGGGTGACGTCAAAGGCTGGGTTATAGAACTCAGCCCCTTTAGGAACGACACGAGTCTCACCGATTTGATAGATTTCTGCGGCGTCCCGTTCTTCAATGGGAATTTGGCTGCCATCATGGAGACTCAAGTCAACAGTAGATTTCGGTGCAGCCACGAAGAAGGGGATATTGTGGGCCCTAGCGACTAAGGCCAGACTATAGGTGCCAATCTTATTGGCGGTGTCTCCGTTAGCGGCAATGCGATCGGCTCCCACAACTACCGCGTCAATCATACCCTGCTGCATACAATGGGCGGCCATATTATCGGTGATGACGGTGACGGGAATCCCATCATAAATACATTCCCAGGTTGTGAGTTTTGCACCTTGAAGACGGGGGCGGGTTTCGTCGGCGTAGAGGCGTTCTAAGCGTCCGGCGAGATAGGCGGAACGGACCACCCCGAGGGCAGTTCCATAGCCGGCTGTAGCCAAGGCTCCGGCGTTGCAATGGGTCAACAGCCGTAGTTTTTCTGGCTGTTGCGGTAGGGACTCTAAGCCATGTTTGCCAATAGCCTGGCAGGTTTCGAGGTCTTCAGCATTGATGCGTTGGGCCGTCTCTAACAGGGTTTGGCGGACTTGTTCGACGGTTCCGGGAGTGGTGCGGGCCACCTTTAGCATTCGTTCAATAGCCCAGAAGAGGTTAACCGCCGTGGGACGAGTCTCCCGAAGCATTTGGCCAATGGCTTCGAGGCGTTCTAGGAAGGCTGTGCGATCGCGGGTATTAATTTCCCGCGCTCCCAAATACATTCCATAGGCGGCGGCGATGCCGATGGCGGGCGCACCCCGAACAATCATGGTTTTGATGGCCATGGCCATGTCATCACTGCGGCGAATCTCGACTTGGGTTAACTCCCTCGGGAGTCGGGTTTGGTCAATCAGGGCGACGCGATCGTCACGCCAGACAACGGGATATAGCATCGTCGCAACGGGGCCTCAAGCAGTAAGGGTTTATACGCACCCCTAATATATAGGAAAAAGGTTGACGATTGGGGGAACGGCGGCAACCTGATGACCCGTTGATGCAGCACATCTGTTTTTTCCTGTATAGGTCAGGGTTTGAGCCATTGGCTTTTATCCCGGAGGCGGGCGGGCGATCGCCCATATATGAAGAAAAATTAAAACACGCTCCAATTTCCGTAAAAACACCTGACTTAGACTGACAGAGTTTACATGAGGAACGTCAGGAGTCATCAAAACTCCGAAAACTTCTTCATCTCAGTCAGACCAACATCCGAGATCAAACCTGAACTCAGGTTTACTGTCTCAACATCAGCGCCAAGTCTTAGACAGCTTGGGGGGTAAATAAAACCCCCCTAAGTTCTAGAGCTTGCTGTCTATTTTTAGACTATCTACCATCTCATTGGAGCATCAGAATTAATGTTTTTAGCTAACATTGCATCCTGGCTTAAGCAGCAGTTTCAAGCAAAACCACGTCCACCAGAAAACCCTGAAGCCTTCGCACAGACCTTTATCCTAGAGCCAATTTATACCCCCAGTGGTCTAGTCGATGCTGGGGAGGATGATGGCATTAGCCTTACCACCCCTGACAGTAGTTTTGATGACAATTTTGATGACCTTGAACTCCCTGATAATGACGATTCAGACTGGGATTCCACTGATGACGGTAGTGATGAGTCTATCGCAGAGACCGAAGATAGTACAAGTGATGAGGCCATAGAGATTGAAGACTCGGGAGACCCCGTTGATTGGGAATCTGAAGAGATCTCAGATGAGGAAATTGGTGAAGAGATTGACTTTCTAGAGGATGAGAACTTAGATAAGGCTCAAGACGAGCTGGAAGATGAAAGTTCCACGGAAGCTGATGAATCAGACATCGAGGATGAGACAGGGCCAGAGGAGACCTCCGATGAGTTAGACGAGTCTCCAGAAGAGGAGAGCGGCTCTGAAGAAGAGACCTCCGATGAGTTAGACGAGTCCGAACTTGAAGAGGAGGAAACCTCTGGTGAAGCTGATGACTCGGAAATCTCCGAGGACGAAATTGATGACGCTACCGATGAATTAGACGATACGGAAGACAACGGCGATGAGGAAACCTCAGACAGTCTTGAAGACGAGTCAGACCTAGAAGATGGCGATGAGGACGCTGATGTGGAGGAAGAGGAGCCTGAGTTAGTCCCGGTTGGCTTTGAATTTCCCGCATTCAACAGTGGTATCTTCCAGGTAGGAAATACTGGTGAAGTGGGGGTAGACTTCCTGTTTGATGGAGGCGCGTATCAAGGGGAAGTGGCCTTCTTCAGTCTGGCAGGATTTGATGAACTAGAGTTTGACAGTATCGAAGACTTCATCGCCGAAGCTGCACAACGAGCAGCCAGTGGTAGTGAACAGGGTCACATCGTCATTAGTGTGGCTGATGAAGGCGCGCGCTTCACGGGATCTTTGTTTGGAGAACCGGATTGGAATACCGGTGTCTATCAAGGGGTGAAGACCTTTAATATGAACCCTGGTGACGAGTTCGGGGTCATGTTGGTTCCCAATGGTCGGGTTTCGGAGGTTCTGAATAATCCTAGTATTGGGGGTGCGAAACGGCCCCTGTTTTCTCTGGCTACGGCCAATCCAGAAGATGGATTCCATCTGGGTCAAATTGCTGACTTGACGGGAGATGGGAATACCTTTGTCTTTGAAGACCAACGCTTTGAACGCAGCGATCGGGACTATGATGATGTCATCTTCCAGATTCGGGGTGCAGTGGGGGATGCGCTTCATGTGGAGAATGTGATTGACCCCGATTTAGATTGGCGACAGGACAACTTAGGGAAAGCCTTACTCGCTTATGCCAAACCCTACATTACCCCCCGAGAGCAACTGAACTTAGCAGATTTGGTGGCGCAAGGATGGGATGACCTTGATCTCGATTATGATTTCGACCCTGAGAGTCCAGTCTCGGACAGTCCTACCCCAGACTTAGAAGAGATTGAAGATGGGGAGTTAACGGTAGATTCTCAGGAGACTGAGGTAGAAGAGACCGAGATTAAGGACGACGATGGACAGGATGATTCTGAGGAGATAGAAGATGCTCAAGCCGTTGAGGTTGAGGAGTCTGCGTCAGAGTCTTCTTCCTCTAATCATGAGTCGTCTGGTGAGTGGTCTCCCACCTCGGATGTGACGACAACTGCGGACTCTACTGTCACCACGCCAGATATGGGTAATCCATCAGCTGACACAACGGATACTGGGACTGATGGCTCAGAGGTCATGGAAGACCTGTCAGAAGAGACGTCGCCAGATCTGACGACTGATGAGATAACCTCTGAAGAGGATATTGGTGATGAGTTGACAGAAGAGTTCATTGGCGAGCCACTTCCAGAAGAACCTGTGGCTTCAGACCTTCCCTCAGAACTGTCTGAGATGGAGATCACCATCGCACCGGAGCGGTTTGAGTTTGCTCAAGAGGCTCAGCCACTGGTGGGGATTATTGATACGGGATTTGCGGCGAATAACCCCGACCTGAATTATGAGACTATCACCTTGGGACGCGACTGGGTGGATGGTAATGATAATCCGCTCTTGGCTGAGGGTGAGGGAAATGAGCATGGAACCCATATTTTGGGACTTATCGCGGCGCAACAGGACAATGACATTGGCATTGATGGGATTAACCCGGATGCACCGATTTGGTTAGGTCGCGCGGTGGGGTCTGGTCAATGGGCGAATTCTTTAGTTGAGTTTGTCGATGCGGCGGTGGAGTCGGGACAACCGAATGCAGTGGTGAATTTGAGTATGGATTTGACTCAAATTGATGCTGAGGGGAATGTTAGTACCCGCTATGAACTGACTCCTCAGGAATGGTCTGCTATCGAATATGCTCGCCAGAATAATGTCATGCTCGTGGTGGCGGCGGGGAATGATGCTGGTTTGATGTCCGCTTTGGGCCAAGCCTCTGAGACCTTTGACAATCTTGTAACAGTGGGTGCGGCGGAAGAGTTCGACCCTGAGGCTTCAGTTTGGCAGGGAACGGAGCGTGCTGAGTATTCCAGTTATGGTCAGGGTTTGGATATCCTGGCCTATGGTGGTACGGAAGATAATCCCAAGCTGTCTCTAACTGGAGATGGGGTGGGAATGATGGCAGGAACTTCTGTCTCGGCGGCTAAAGTGACTGGGGCTGTGTCTCAGGTTTGGGCCGCGAATCCTGCTTTGAGTTACCGTCAGGTTGTGGATATTATCCAGATGACGGCAACGGATTTGGGAACGGCCGGCTGGAATGCTGACACGGGTGCTGGCTTGTTGAATATGACGGCGGCGATTCATCTGGCGAAGGCGACTCGGCCACAAGTCCATGAAAGTCCCCGAATTTCTATCCCTGATACTTGGACAGGTGAGGGAGTTTTGATTCCTGGCGAACGAGCTGTGGCAACGCAGTTCCAGGGTCAGTATTACGAATGGGAGTCTTATACGATTCAGTCTGGAGATACCCTGGGGGCGATCGCCCATCGCACTATGGGCAATGGTTCTGCGCTTTACTACAACTTTATTGCTAAACGGAATAACATTGCCAATCCCAACTTGATTTATCCCGGACAACGGATTCAAATTCCCCGACGTGTTTCTACACCTTCCAATCCTCCAAGCAATCCTCCAAGCAATCCTCCAACTCATAATGGCCAACGGATTATTAATGCAGTCAACAAGGTCAATCCTAATCAGTGGTACTACTATCCCCGTGACATTACGGGTAATGGTCGCAATGAAACGTTCTGTAATTGGTTTGCTGCGGATGTTTTAGATCAGTTGGGGATTTCAGTTCCTCGCTACGGTCCGGGCGCAGGAGCCTATACACGACCACACCCGATTTACGGTACGAATACCCCCCCTAAACCCTACAGCGCCGCTCAACTCTTGAGTTTCTTCAACAGTGGTGGCGGTGGACAATGGGAACCTGTCAGCGCGGCTCAAGCGGTATCGAGTGCGAATAATGGTCAGGTTGTGTTAGCGTCTTCGATTGGTCATGTTGCGGTGGTGGTTCCAGGGAGTTCTGGCTCCAATGTCCGCATCGCCCAAGCTGGAGCCACCAATAGTAAAAATATGAGTGTGGCTCAAGGTTTTGGTTCAGAAACTCCTCGCTATTTCCGCTATAAAGGATCTGTGAGTAACCCCGGAAACCCAGGTCAGACGACTCCTCAGCCACAACCCAAACCCAAGCCGCAACCACAACCAGTCCAGTCTAGGCCGGGTCATGTAAATGGCAATGTGGGTAATGTCAATCTGAATATGCGGGCTTCGGCTTCTCTGGGAGCACGGGTG